>JALLON010000040.1 GCA_027717925.1 Acidobacteria bacterium AH-259-G07
GAAGGAACAGATCTCAGTTTCTCGTCGAGGCTTCCTGCAGCAATCTATTCTGCTGGGAGTTGCCTCTGCTTTCAACACCGGCCATCTTCAGGCCGCCACAGGGACCGGGCCGGGCTTCGAAAATCCTGGCTGGTTTGACAGGCCAATGAGGTGGGCACAGCTGACTCTGGTGGAAAATGATCCTCCACAATACGACCTGGAGTTCTGGCTCGACTACTTCAAGCGCGTCCACGCGGATGCCGCTTGCTTGAGCGCAGGTGGCTGCGTGGCCTACTATCCCACCAAAATTCCGCTGCACCATCGAAGCGATTGGATGGGAGATAGTGACCCCTTTGGAGACCTGTTAAAAGGCTGTCGCAGCATGAACATGGTGGTTATTGCGCGCACAGACCCCCACTCCGTACGCCAGGACGTTTACGAGGCACATCCCGATTGGATTGCTGTAGATGCAGAGGGCCGCAGACGCCGCCACTGGGCCACGCCTGAGCGCTGGGTCAGCTGTGGGCTGGGTCCTTACAACTTTGAGTTTATGACCAAGGTCCACAAGGAGATCGTCTCCCTTTACCGGGTAGACGGCATCTTTGTGAACCGCTGGGCCGGGTCGGGTATGTGTTACTGCCAGCAGTGCCAGAAGAATTTCAGAGACGCTTACGGGATGGAGCTGCCGCGCACACGGGACCCGCAGGATCCTGGCCGGCGCAGCTACCTGCTGTGGCGGCAGAAGCGGCTTTTCGAGTTGTGGCGCTTGTGGGACGCGGAGATCCGAAGGATCAATCCGAAGGCGCGCTGCATCCCCAACACAGGGGGCGGCGCCCTGAGCAGTCTCGACATGAAGAGTATCGGTGAATTGGCAGAGACACTGATGGCTGATCGCCAGGGACGGCGGGGTCTGATGGCACCCTGGGGTAGTGGAAAAAACGCGAAAGAGTACCGCGCCACTATGGGACGCAAGCCCATCGTCGGTATTTTCAGTGTGGGGCTTGTCGAACCGTATCGTTGGAAAGATTCGGTACAGAACGATGCGGAAATCCGCATCTGGGTGGCTGATGGAATTGCCAACGGGCTGCGCCCGTGGTTCACCAAGTTTTCCGGTACCCTGTACGACAAGCGCTGGTTGGACGTGGTGGAGGATATCTACAAATGGCATCATGGGGTTGAGCGCTATTTGCGAAACGAAAAATCACTTGCACGGGTAGCTATCGTCTATTCGCAGCAGACGGGATGGTTTTACGGTGGGCCGGAGGCGCGCCAGAAAGTGGAAGATCACACCTTGGGACTGTACCACGCTCTGATCGAAGGACGGATCCCCTTTGAAATGGTGCACGACAGGCTGTTGGATCCTGAGCACATTGGTCAGTTTAGGACACTGATTCTTCCCAACATCGCCGCCCTCTCGCTAGAGCAGTGTCAGCAGCTGCGGGACTACGTGAAGCGCGGAGGCAGCCTGGTAGCGACCTTTGAAACATCCTTGTACGACGAATGGGGTGTGCAGCGAAGTGACTTCGAGCTGGCGGATGTATTTGGCGTGTGGTTCAAGGGACGGGTGCAGCGGCGGATGCAGAACTCGTATCTTCGCTTGGAAAAGGACCCGACAACGGGCAAATTCCATCCGATTCTGGCCGGACTCGAGGATACCTCACGCATCATCAATGGCGTCCAGCGTGTAGACGTAGGACCGCGCCAGAAGTACTTGAATCCACCACTCACTTTGATTCCCTCCTACCCCGACCTTCCCATGGAAGAGGTTTACCCGCGTGTGCTAAACAGCGGAATCCCAGAAGTCTACCTCCGCGAGGTGGGTAGGAGCCGCATCGTGTATTTTCCCTGGGACATCGACCGTACCTTTTGGGAAGTGATGTGTGTGGATCACGGCAAACTCATTGGTAATGCCGTGAAATGGGCAAGCAATGAAGAGGAGCCGGTAACGGTCACTGGTCGCGGTGTTTTAGATGTGACCATGTGGCGGCAGAAAGACTCTATGACAGTGCACTTGGTGAATCTCACCAACCCTATGATGATGAAGGGGCCGTTTCGGGAACTCATTGCCATTGGCGAGCAAAAAGTGCGGGTGCGCCTGCCGGAGGGAAAGAAACCGAAAAAGGTACATCTGCTGGTCAGTGGCCAGTCCCCTCAGGTGCAAGAGTCGGCAGGATACGTTAGTCTCACTGTTCCCTCGATCCGCGACCACGAGGTTGTGGCGATTGACTTATGAGCTGTGCTCGACCCGGCCAGGCCTCGGGATTCACAAGAAAGGGAGGGCGCTCACCGCGTAAAACCTGTAACATCTGCTGTGTTGCCCCCTCCCACTTGCCCTGTTCTGAGCGGTCAGTATAAGCAGCGATGTGGGGTGTCACAACGACATTGCTCAGGCGGAACAAAGGGTTGTTTGGCGCTGGGGGTTCGGGCTCAAAGACATCCAGCGCCGCCCCGGCCAGATGACCTGACTCCATGACGCGCGCTAGTGCCGCCTCGTCCACCACAGGACCGCGGCTGACATTGATCAGGTAAGCGCCTTGCTTCATTCGCCGCAGCTCCTGCTCCCCGATTAAGTGCCGCGTTTCCGCGGTGAGGGGGCTGTGTAATGTCACGAAGTCAGCCCGCTCCAGTAAAGCATCCAGGTTGTCCACCATCTCTACCCCCAACGCCGCAGCTGAATCCGACTCCAGGTAAGGGTCATAAGCCACCACGCGCATCTTCAGGCCCTGGGCGCAGATCTCAGCTACACGCCGGCCAATGCGTCCAAGGCCGACCACGCCCAGTACCCGGTTCCGCACCTCCGTGCCCAAAAGCCGAGAACGCGCCATCTCCTTGCCCCGCAGGCTCATGTCGCCCCCTGCAATCCGCTTCGCCAACACCAAGAGCATTGCTACCGCGTGCTCGGCCGTGGACTCTGTGGGGGCATCTGGAGTGTGAACAACCAAAATGCCACGCTCTGTTGCCGTCGGGATGTCGATGTTGTCCACACCAATGCCGGTTCGCACGATAGCCTTCAGCGTGGGCCCGGCCTGGTCCATGAACGCCGCATCGGCGCTGACACCGGAACCGATAATGACTGCATCAACACCGGGCAGATCAGCTGCGTCATTGCTGACGATGCCCTCGATCATCGTTTCCAGATGATCCAGCGCTTCCGAAGTGAGCGGTCGATCCACCCAAACCCGTGGTTTCATGATTATGAGGCTGAAGGGGTCACGCTGTGACCCCCTGCTTAACGGTTTGCCGCCAACTGGGTAGGTGCAATGATTTGAAAATCGTCTGCCGCAGTGACTACCTGGTTTTTGATTCGGTCCTGGACTTCCACTGTGATTCGATATTTTCCCGGTTCCAGATTCTGAATCGGCAGGCTCTTGATCAGAACCACCCGCCGCCCGGAGAAATACTGCACCGACTCCCCGCTTTCGTCGACTACTTCAATCATTGTATCCCCACCCCGCAGGAGCTTGTAAGAGACTCGAAGCGAGGGGGTCAACGTTGTCTGGTCAAAGCCGGCATTGTACAGCTGCAGGTAGACCCCCAAGGGTTTCTGCTGGGGGAAAACCTTACCCAGGCTGGGAAGAACCTTCACATCGCCCAGGACAAACATCTCGTCTTGTCTTGGGATGTCCACCAGAGGTTGGATACGCTCAGAGAGGATCAATGAACTGGCGGAGAACTTGTCCTCGTTGTACGGCGGAGGAATGATTGCCTGACGCGTAACACCCACTTTCCCACTGTTCAGGTCTTTTACCACCAGATCGAGCTTGTACCTCATCTTCCTGTCAAGGGGAAGGACCTTCTGATAGATAGAGCGTAGCTGCAAACCCTGCTCGAGGTATTCCGGCTGATAGGAACTCAGCACATCATCCTCGAATTCCTTGATGATCCGGTTGGTGATACTGGTAATGATCCCGTAAATGGCTATTTTGGCAACATGCACGCCCCCTTGTTTCTTGTAGGTGAGTTCCTTGTTTTGAAACTCCAGCGTGACGGGGACTAAAACCTGGCGTTCATTGAGTCTGAAGTAATCCTTGCGGATTTTGAAAGGAAGGTTGCTGTAGGTGATGTTGATGTTGACGATTTCTTTTAAGTCTTTGTACTTGATCGTCGGCGGCCGCTGCACATAAGTGTAAGTCTCATAGCGCTGAAAGGGCTGATCCTTTCGGCGCATAAACGTATTCTCACGGGACTCAAGGCTTCCCGGGTTAAAGTAGGGACGGTCAGCTTTGGTCGACATTCCCATTTCTTCGGCCATAGTGAGTCCGGCACCCGGGACGTGCAGCAAGGCGTCCTTTTCCTCCGGGTGTAAAGCGAGCCGATATTCCCCGCTAAATGTGGGATCGACAAACTCCAGCTCTATATCCGAGCCGACTCCTTCGATATGTCGGTACCACCACTTCTCGAAAGGAAAGGTGGAAGTGGTTCCTCCCCCCTCGTAATAAGGCCGTTGATAGGCTCCACCCGACGGGTGGGATTCAAGCTCGTCCGGTTTTCCGTGCATAATGTAGATGCGTCCCCGGTCGGTCATCCATCCAGGTAACCCGCTGGCGAAGCGTTCGTTGGTGTAGGCGATGCGGCGATAGTGCTCTTCCTTGAACTCGTTGATAGCAGTGGTCAAATCCAGGTCGCGCCGGTACCAAAACTGCTCGATAAATTGCTCTTTCTCCTCCGGCGTCGTGAGGCCTGTGAAAACGTCCTCTTCTTCCTCTGAGATGATGTAGACGACGTCCTCTTTCAGCCACTTCTTGTAATAGTCTTCCTGTTCCTCTTGCTGCTGCTGCTCAAGTCTCTCCCTTTTATCCTTCTCCTTCTGCCGATTTCTTTGAGCCTGGCCGAGGGTAGGAAGAAAAACAACCAAGATTAGACACGTAATGAAGGAAAAGCTGCCTTTCATAGTCATTCTCCTTGAGACTTGCTGGGCCACCGCCTCCACCGGGAAACACAATTCGTGGTCCAGCCTCCAAACCAGGCCATTATAGCAGAAGCTGCCCTGAGATTGGAAGGTCGTCGGCTCTGTCGTCGTGCTTTTGTCTTTTCGTGCTTTGGTTCTCAGTAGTGGGTCAGCACAAAAATATCGAAGCACGACAGCACCAAAAGACGAAAGCACTTACCTACAAAGACCTGACGCTGAAATTTTGCTTGTTTTCCAAGGCTCTGGTAATGAAGTATATTGGAATGCCATGAAGACTGATGCAATTCCCAAATTTGTCTTTGGGCTCTTTATCCTAAGTTTCTTCAGCTTCCGAGCAGCATATGCTGAGGATCTTCCCATTCGAGTGGTCAAGACGGAGGAGGCACGCATTGACGTGTTTGTGGGCGATGAACTTTTCACCTCTTACCACTACGGTCTTGGCTTTGACAAGCCCATCTTCTATCCCCTGAAGAGCCCCGCCGGAAACCCGATTACGCGTGGCTATCCGATAGAGTTGGGTATCCCTGGAGAAGCCCATGATCACTGGCACCATGAGTCCCTTTGGTTCACGTACGGCAACGTGAACGGTACGGACTTCTGGGCCAAACAGGGGGCCCGCCGCGGAGTCAGTGAATCCGGAAAGATCCGTCACACTGGTTTTTCCCGCCTCGAAGGGGGAAAGAAGGGTCACCTGGAAGCAAGTGCTGATTGGATCACTCCGGAAGGGAAGGTGATCTTAAGGCAGAAAAGCCAGGTCGTTTTCCGTGCAGGGCGCAACGGGCGTTTGATGGATCTCACCATCGAACTCACCGCTCATGGTCAAAAAGTGACTTTCGGCGATACCAAGGAAGGAATGTTCGGAATCCGCGTTACTCCAGCTTTGCGGGAGAACCACACAGGAGTTTATCTCAACGCTTCCGGCCAGCACAAAGAAGCGGGAGTTTGGGGAAAGAGATCTCCCTGGGTTGCCCTGAGAGGTAAGGTTCGAGATGAACAGCTGACGTTGGCGATCTTTAACCACCCCGAGAGCACGGGTTTTCCCACCTTTTGGCACGCGCGCGGCTACGGCCTCTTTGCAGCCAACCCTTTCGGAAAGATAGATTTCGAGAAAGGCTCTGAACCGCTGAACTTTGCGCTTCATGCAGGGGAGTCGGCGGTTTTTCGTTATCGAATCCTCATCCACTCCGACAAGCTCACAGGTGAAGAGCTGGAGAAACAATTTCAGGACTTCGTTAGAGTGGGAGAGTGATCGTTTGAGCTGCGCCCAATGCGGCCTCACGGCGCGGCTCAAAATGCAGCTGCTCTTGGGCACCGGCCGCCCGGTAGACATCCCGAAACCACTGTCTTAATGGACCCTCCGGCATGTTCCACAGGGTGAGTGGTGCGGGGACGATCATAGCAGCTGTAGTTTTGAAGTCGCCGGCGCGCCGGAGAAGAGGGATAAAAAGATGGTGAAGAAAAGCCTCATCCGCTTCCGCCTGGAAATTGTGGAAGTCCACACGAGTATGGAAAATCTCTGGCAGCAACGCGCGGGCCAGCAGCACCCATGAACCAGTCTCCCCCAGCCCAACTAGGTCCAGCCTGCGCACATCCGGACGCTTGAGAATTTCCCGGGCAGCCGCTCTGATTTCATTGACACGCCGTGAACTCACCGTGGGATTGTAGGTGGTCCAGTACTTGACTTCTGAGGGAGGGCTAAATGTGCTTCCTTCGGGGTAAGGCGTCAGTAGGAAAGCCAGCCAGCCGCGCTGCTGGTAGTCCTCGGCGAGTTCTCTGGCCTCCGGCGCTTCGCCCACGACGTCCGGGTAGACGATGAGAACAGCCTGGCTGGCTTCGGTTCGTCCTTCCGGGGCAAAGACCTCCAATTCGGCTGTGGTCGGAGCTGTCTGCCATGCCAGCGCATGCTCGAGCGCTGCTCCAAAAATTTTCCGATAGTCGTAGATCTGACGCCAGTTGTTGGGTTTGAAACTCTCGATTTGCCCAGCGGCCTGTCCTGTGAAGTGCTGGAAGAGCTCTTCCAGTTTCACGGGGGGGTGGGGCAGTTGGGCGCTCAGTGTGAAGTCCTCTT
The DNA here is from genome assembly GCA_027717925.1 of Acidobacteria bacterium AH-259-G07. Taxonomy (GTDB): domain Bacteria; phylum Acidobacteriota; class UBA6911; order RPQK01; family JADFOI01; genus JALLOL01. The sequence continues at coordinate 6,957 of JALLON010000040.1, forward strand.
CAACCTGAAAGGCTTGCTCTCGCAAGCCCTCGTCTCGCTTGAGCAGCCAGCGTGCAAACCAGCTGTAGACCGCCTCGCGGCTTTCCTGGTTGTAGTTGTGCTCGTAGTGAAGATGCACATTGGCGACTCGATCCTCAGCTCCGAAAAGCCGGTAAATGGCCTGAATGGCCGGGAATTCGATCTTGGGTGTGTCCTTGGTCCAGTCTCCGCTGGTAGAGACCAGCAGCAGCGGCCGCGGCGCAGCCAGGGCGCCTATTTCCACATTGGAGGCGTTCAGGCGAAGCAGGGGTGCATTTTCGCAGACGCATCCTCCCTGAAAGTGGGCTGAAATCATGTTGACGGGAGCGGCCACTTTAATGCGAGGATCGATGGCCGTGAACATGAACGTCTGTGTGCCCCCGCCAGAGGCTCCACTCATGCCCATGCGTTCTTCATCTACTTCAGGCAGTGAAGCCAGGAAGTCTACAGCGCGAAAACTGTTCCACAACTGTAGGCCCATGGCGCTGAAGCCCCATAACTGATGGCCTCGCTCATGGAAGCGGTGAGGGAAAAGCTCCTTCGTCTCGTTGTATCCGATCATGGAGTAGCTGAAGACGACATAGCCCTGCAGTGCCAAGTTGATGGCCCGGCCCGGGACGGACGCTTTGAGGCTGTCTTCCAAACGTCCGCTTTTCCAATGCCCGTGGGGAGACAAAACGGCCGGGAAGGGACCTTGCCCTGGCACCGGCCGGTAGAGGTTGCCCGTTAGATGGAACCCCGGCAGGGTCTCCAGCACCACGTTTTGGACGGAATAACCTTCACGCTCCACGGGTTTGCTCAGGGATGGGTTTAAAGGAGTCTTCTCGGGAAGCGGCCAAAGACCGGTGCTGATCAGGATATGGGTACGCAGCTCGGCCGCGCGGCCCAGCCAGGCCTGCAGGCTCGAGTAGCTTTTTGGGGTCTGGGGCTGACGCAGATGGCGGTAATCCTGACCCGCAACGGGGGAGAAAAAAAGGACCAGCAGTAAAAGCAAAGGAATCCTACAGCCAAGCGAGGAGCGCTTCGAAAATCGTGACAGGTCTGGAAAAGAGCCACCACCATGAGAGGCTGTCGCAAAAGGCTGTTTTAGCGTGTAAATGTAGCGGCCGCTCTGTGAGCGGCCCAAGTTAGATGTACCTGTCAGTCCGATTGGTCTGTTCACAGAACGCACGCTACAGCCTTTTGCGACAGCCTCATGAGGGAGCGGCAGGAAATCCGGTGGGAACTGCCGCAAGTGTTTGATTTGCAAAATGTTTTACCTCCCGCCGCTCCTTCACAGTCGCGGCTCCGAGAGAGACCGACTAGCGGGTTCGGAATCATATCGATAGTTACCTCTGACTATTCAAGGTAGACCATTATAAATCCAGTTTGACCTCACTGAGAAGAAAAGCGCCCACAGCACCCGCAGCGGCTACCCTCGCGCGCCGAAGCGTCTAATTGGTTGCTTGACATTTGACTGTCTAAGTCGTTGAAAAAAAAGATGCAACCTATAACCCTGGTTCCGCCTAGGTTGCGGATGAGCGCAAAAATGTTTACTTTGCCGCGCTGGTTGAATTGTCCCGACGTCGGGACAACCTTGCATTGAGAGAGGGTAGCTTATTCACGGCCTAGCGTTGGCTTTCGTTCGGTAGCCAGTGGACGTAAATCTTGAAGGTGATTTGTGGATTCGCGTGCCCCAGCTGCTTGCTGACGTAAGTGACCGGCTCGCCCTTAGCCAAAAAGTAAAGACGCGAACGTGTGACTCAGCAAATAGTGAAAAGGAGACCCGCCTTGCGGAGCACCCTCATGAAGTGCCATCCTTCACGTTTCCCATGTCGACTCGTCGCCCCCTGTTGCTGAGGAATACCCACTCGGCGATTTCGCTGGAACCTTTCTTCAAGAACTCCTCCTGGAGCTGCTTGCGAAGTTCGGCCGAGGTCGTTATCAGGTCATCTGATAGGTCGATGCGCCTTCGACCGTACTTGGTCTTCACCGTCGTCAGGCGGCCCCTGACGAACTTGCGCCGAACCTCGATGAACTTCCCATGCCAGTCGATGTGGGGCCACTGAATAGCGCCAATTCCACCAGACCTCATGCCAGTGTGCAGCCCGGTAAGGAATAAGGGGTAATGCTCCGGCTCCCACTCTAGGGCGGTTTCGAGGAACAGTATTCATTTTTCCTCGGTTAACGGCTCAACATTCTCATGGCGTTTCGGTGCCTGCTGTAGAACTTGCCCACCTTCTCAACTGGTTTCTTCTCGACCACTTCGTGCTCTACCGCCCGGTTAACGGCTCGGGCGTCTGGTGGGTGTTCGTCAAGGACATTTGTTTCCCCCCCTTAGGCAAAGACATGGGTGTACCTCCCTTTTGTCCGCCTGTCATTGCACCTAATGATCTCGTAGATCGGTCTCGCCTTGGTTCCAACTCTAGAGTTGGAACCTGCTTACAGCGTCACGAGCACGGGGGTTTGCGGGTCGTGCCGAGCGTTTTTAGGGGTTGGGGTGGGGAAAAAGAAAAAGGACCGTAAGGCCGCTTTGTTCTACTCGCGGGCTTCAAGCCAGTCGGGCCAATTCTCACGTTCTGATAGGCGGGCGATGTAGTGGACGTGGGAGGGCCGGGTGTGACTCAGGGTGCTTTTAAAAGAACCACCCAGGCTATCAAAGACCTCAATAGAGCGACCGTTTGGAGTGTGCATGTGGATTCCCATTTCGACAACTTGAAATCCGGCTTGTCAAGTATTTTTTTCTTTAAGGTTTCCAGATGATTAGGCCGATTTGAACATTCAGTGTAAGAAAAGTGTTGTAGAATACCATTGAGCTGGAGTGGGATCTGCCCGATCTCAATATTCTTCCTTCTCGGAAGTCCCCAGCTCCTTATTTTTTTGTGCGCAATTTCCTCACCAAAAAACGTGTCGGGCCTTGCCACTGCAACCTAATTAGACCGTATATGTTTTTGTTTTCATAATCCTTTCCTTCGATTTGTAATGGTGTAAGTCGTCGATACCATTCATCGAAACGAGAATCCCCAGTTGCATACTTTCCAAGAATGTATGCAATGACGTCGGCTAATTGGAGTCCAGAGAAAATATTCGATACACCTATAAACGGGTGTGGTCTCAATTTCTTCGTACTAGTTATCCCCGCCAGATAATTGTACATGGCTATTGAGATTTCCTGTTGTGCACCAATTCTCTGATCGAAAACTAAAGTACCAACTTCGCCTCTCTGAATTTGCGAAATAATTCTGCGACATAACTCCTTAAAAGGTCGTTCCAACTGCTTTGCTAGAGGGGAGAGGAGAGGAGGCTTCCGGGAACCGTAAACTGTAATGCCTATAATTTTGATTCCGCAGTCTCTCGCGGATCTAATTAACTCCCTAGCAATTGTTAAGTTCTTGGAGTAGCCTTTTTTACGATGCTTGAACGATAGATTACTGAAAAGTTTCTTTCCTTTGAATTCTTGAGTTAAGTCTTTTGCATATTGTTTATCGTAGTATTTGTATTTAATCGCGTACATCGCCTTTTCCAAGTTTTCAAAAACGTGTTCCTCACCAAGAACTCCCGCAAGAACACCCACTTCTTCCTTCTTAGCTTCATGCCAGCTTTCATCAACGAAACATATCATTTACAAAATTGGCCTCAGTACTAAAATGCAGTTGCGTATAGGTTGCGCCAGTTGCGCGATTCTTCCACGTTATTCTACTTCATTCTAAGCTAAGTCGTTGAAAGTGAATAAAAATGGGGGTCTTGGTCTAATTGGTTGCTTGACCTGTTGTCTCCCTGAAAATAGAATCGCGACCTGACAGTTGCCCCTCTGTTTGGGTTTTCCTTTTGTCTGAAGGTGGGATCTGTCTGGGGGTTTTGTGATGTGTACGACTCGGCGTTTACGGCTGTTGCTTTTGGTTGGTTTTCTGACGCTTAAGTGCGCTTTGCTCCTGGTTGGGCGGAGTGAGGCTGCCCAGCCAAATCGACCTAATATTATTTTCCTGCTGACCGACGATCAGCGTTGGGATACGCTTCCCTGTTATGGCAACTCGATCGTCCAAACGCCCAGCATTGAGAAGCTCGCCAGTCAGGGCATCGTTTTCAACAATATGTTCGTGACGACCTCGATCTGTGCTTCGAGCCGGGCATCCATCTTCACCGGGCAGTACGTCCGCCGTCATGGAATCTGGAATTTCCGCACCGGTTTGACACAGCAGCAGCTGGCCCGGAGTTATCCCGGGCTGCTGAAGGAGGCCGGTTATCGCCTCGGCTTCATCGGCAAATGGGGTGTGGGACAACCGCCCAAAGACCTATTCGACTACAACAAGGGCTTTGCCGGTCAGGGCAAATACCTGATCGAGATGGAGGGTAAACCGCGCCATCTGACCTCGATCATGGGTGACCAAGCCCTGGAATTTCTCAACGGCTCCTCGCCGGACACCCCCTTCTGTCTGTCTATTAGCTTCAAGGCTGCCCACGTGCAGGACTCCTACGACCTGCGAAATGATCCCTTCCCATTCGATCCGGCGCTCAAGGACCTGTACAGCGAGGTGACCATCCCGGTGCCGAAGACAGCCGGTAGCCGATACTACGAGCGGCTGCCGGCATTTCTCAAGAATTCGGAAAACCGGATGCGCTGGGCCGTGCGCTTCTGGGGACCCGCCCGATACCAGGACTCGGTCAAGGGCTACTACCGCCTGATCACCGGCGTGGATATTGTCGTTGGCCGCATCCTCCGTAGGCTCGAAGAGAAGGGCTTCGCACAAAACACCATCATCATCTTCACCGGGGACAATGGCTTCTACCTGGGTGAATACGGTTTCGCGGGAAAATGGCTGCCGCATGAGGCATCCATCCGTGTGCCGCTGATCATTTACGACCCGCGCCTGCCCGAGTTGCAGCGCGGCAGCCGCCGCGATGAGATGGCCCTCAGTATCGACATGGCCCCAACTGTTTTGGAAATGGCCGGCCTAGACATTCCCAAGCGCGTGCAGGGCCGCAGCCTTGTGCCTCTCCTTCAAGGCCAGAAAATCAGGTGGCGAACGGAGTTCTTCTACGAACACCTGTTCGAGCACCCACGAATTCCCCCCACCGAAGCCGTGCGGACTGAACGCTGGAAGTACATCCGCTACCCCTACTTCCCCTACTTGAGCCGCTCCTTCGTCCGGCGGCTCCACCATTCAGCTGCACGGTCTGGCTCATACTTGGGATTGGGCTTGGGCATTTGGGCATTCACCGATTGCCGCCAGAGCTTGAGACGATTGCGTAGTTCGTGAGCTTTTTTGGGCATGCGCCCGGCGAGGTTGGTGGTTTCTGAGAGGTCACTCTGCAAGTCGTACAGCTCCACCTCGCCATTGTCGAAGAACTCGATCAGCTTGTAGCGCCCCTGACGGATGGCGCCCGCCGGGCGCGAGTGGTGGTAATGCGGGTAGTGGAAGTACATGTCCTGGCGTCTTAGTTGACCGGTCTGAGTCAGCAGCGGCAGGAGGTTTTCGCCATCCAGCGGCTGGTCGGGCAGGGCGGCACCCGCCGTCTCCAGGAACGTCGGATAGAAGTCCACGCTGATCACCGGTGTGTGGTCAACCGTGTTGGGCTCCACTACGCCCGGCCAGCGGATGATGAGCGGCACACGGATACCGCCTTCGTAGAGCGTCCCTTTTTCGTTGCGCAGTGGGGCGTTGGTGGTGACGATCTGGCCCTGGCGGTCAAATCGCTGGCGCAGCCCCCCGTTGTCGGAAAAGAAAACCACTACCGTTTCATTGGCCAGATTCAGCCGGTCCAGGGCCTGCATAATGCGGCCGAGACTGTGGTCCACGTCTTCAACCATGGCGGCGTAAACTGGGTGATTGACCCGGCCTGGCACAGGCGGTTTGATTTCGTATTTCTGGATCAGGCCTGGCTTGCCCTCCAGCGGGATGTGCACGGCGTAGTGGCAAAGGTAAACGAAGAAGGGCTGATCCTTATTTTCCTCCATAAACTGGATGGTCTGGTTGGTGAGAAAGTCGCTGAGGGCGGTGCCAGGCTTGACGTCGACTTTCGGTGTAGTCCTGAAGCGCGGGGCGAAGTGGCGACCACCGGTGACGATCGAGTGATCGAAACCCTGCTGCTCGGGATAATGGGTGGGCGGGCCCAAATGCCACTTGCCGAAATGCGCGGTGGCGTAGCCCGCCTGGCCCAGCGACTCGGCTAGGGTGATGATATCCAGCGGCATGTGAGGCACGTTGGGTGGCTCAACGAGCTTTTCAAAGGGCCTCCAGTGACCGGGAATGTGGGCGGTGAGGCTGAAGCGGGCCTGGTACTGTCCGGAGAGGATGCTGGCGCGCGTGGGTGAGCAGACAGGGCCGGCGGCGTAAGCGTCAGTGAACTTCATTCCCTGGGCGGCCAACCGGTCAATGTTGGGTGTCTCGTTGAAGTTGTTGCCGTAGCAGCCCACGTCCGCCCAGCCTAAGTCGTCAACAAGCATGAGGATGATGTTCGGCGGGCGCTCCTGGGAGATGTGACCGGCGGCTCCGGTCGGTACAAGAGTACCAACGAGCATTATAATCGCGATGGCTGAAATCACCGTCAAAACTCTCGACCTCTGGCTCCATATAATGCGCATAGATATTTCTTATCATACACGAGACCAGCAACCCGGAGGCTGCGCAGCTATGCTCATGTTGCCACTGTTTGGGGGACCCACTATCTTTGGCATCATCG
>JALLON010000399.1 GCA_027717925.1 Acidobacteria bacterium AH-259-G07
AGGCACCGTTACCAGCATACGGCAATCATGGGAACACTCACAGAACGACTTGAAGTTCGACTTCCCGGCCACACTTTGCAGTTACTGCGGGGCGAGGCCGAGCGGCGCGGAGTTTCGTTGGCCCAGCTCGTCCGCGAGGGGATCGACATGCTGCTCAGGGAGGACCACAAGGCGCGGCTTCATGCCGCGGAGGCGCTTTTTCAGCTGGAGGCTCCTGTGGAGGACTGGGACGAGATGAAGCGGCAAATCGAGGAAGCTTACTTGAAAGAGGGAGGGGAGTGAGCCGCTTCTTCATTGATGTGAACATCCCCATGTATGCGGCGGGAACGACGCATCCTTTGAGAGAGCCGTCGCAAGGTGTAATCAGGGCAATTGCTACCGGCCAACTCGATGCGGTAACCGACGCGGAGGTCTTCCAGGAAATCCTCTATCGCTACCTGCGCATCAACGAGCGAGAGAAAGGGTTCGGGATATTTGACTTGTTTTATCGGATTATGTTGGGCCGCATCTTGCCCATCGAGGGTAGGGATGTACAGCAATCCAGGGCATTGGCTGAAAAATATCTGTTTTTAAGTCCTCGTGATCTGATTCACTTAGCTGTGATGTTGCGGCACAGGGTCCAAAAAATGATCACGGCCGATTCCGGTTTCGACGCAGTTGAGGAGGTTGATCGCATTGAGCCGTCCGTATTTCCTCCACCCTAAATCATCCGTGGCACTTCCGTGCCGTTAAAAAATCGGTGTTTTCCGTGCCCCCAAAGATCCGCGTCCCGGCAATCCGTGTCAGATCCGCGTGATCAGCGCCCCCCAAATTCCGTGTTTATCCGTAAAGATCCGTGTTTTCCGTGACCCCGGTGTTCTTCCGTGTGTTCCGTGGCTCCCCAAATCAGCCTAATCTATGGGATAATAAAAACCTATGACGTGGAGGAAGATGGAGATTAGCGAGCTGATCGAAGCGCTGCGACCGTACGATGCAGATAGGGTGTATCTCTTCGGGTCCTGGGCCCGTCAGGAGGAGGATGAGCTGAGTGATGTAGACCTGGTCGTCATCAAACAGACCAGTGCGCCTTTCTTTGAGCGACTGCGGGAAGTAGCTTGCCTTTTGCCCGCGCACATTGGGGGAGTCGATGTCCTGGTCTATACTCCGGAAGAGTTCTTGAGGATGCAGAAAGAGGGGAATGTTTTCGCCTGCATGATTGCTGATGAGGTCCGCCTGATCTATGAGCGGGCAGCGTAAAGGGGAAACGCGGCGGTGGTTTCAGCAGGGTTTGTACGATCTGAAGGCAGCCCGGTGGAACCTGCAAGGAAGGTTTTATGACACCGCATGCTTTCTTTCCCAACAGTCAGGGGAGAAAGTTCTAAAGTCTCTTCTCTATTACCTGGGTGTCAGACGGATGGCCCTCATGACGCATTCCCTGGTGGCGATGGTGCAGGAGGCGGGAGGGCATGTCAGGGAATTGGGGGGCGTGCAGAAAGAGGCAAGGGAATTGGATCTGCACTATATTCCTTCTCGCCATCCCAACGGCTTGCCCAGTGGATATCCCCATCAGTTTTATGGCGAGGAAATGGCCCGAGAGGCTGTGCAGAACGCAGAGAAGATTGTGTCTTTGGTTCGGACTTATTATGAGAATCAAAAGGAGGAGGAGATCCTGGTCTCTGATGAGCCTTAATTCTCAGCAATTGCGAGCGTGAGCGCCGACTCTTGCCCAACATTTCCGTCTAGTTTCGTGACCCCGAAATTTCCGTGTGTAATTCTCTCTTATTCCGTGTAAATCTGTTTAATTCCGTGCTTTCCGTGCCTCCGATTTCCGTGTTGAATGGTACATTTGACACAACTGTACGTAAAAATGTACACTCAACTCGAAAGGGGAATGATGGCTGTAGTGAAAGCAACGGCGGCCCGAAAAGAGCTTTTTAAGCTTATCCGGAAGGCGCTACGCACTCATCAGCCAGTACACATCCAGCATCGCGAGGGGCAGGTGGTGCTGCTAGCGGAGGAGGAGTATGAGGGGTTGCTCGAGACCTTGGAACTGCTCTCTATTCCTGGCTTTAGGGAGAGCCTTGCCGAGGCGGAGGCAGACATAGCGGCGGGGCGCACATCGTCGATAGACGCAGTGTTTGGTGGTGGCGCCGACTAAGCGCTACAAGGTTCACATCTCCCGCCGAGCCCAAAAGGAGATCGAGACCTTAACCCCGAAATTGCGGGCCAAGCTTCAAAACATCCTGCGCCATCAGGTTGCCGTAAGTCCCTATGAGGGGAAGAAGCTTGCTGGTGATCTGAAAGGATATTGGTCGGTTCGCCTCAGCTACCAAGACCGGATCGTATACCGGATCGACGA
>JALLON010000400.1 GCA_027717925.1 Acidobacteria bacterium AH-259-G07
TTTTGAGGTCGCCATATCCCGCTTTTTGTTCTACTGCAGCGACGAAATCATCCGCCCTTTCGGAAGCGTTCAATTAGGTGATCGCAAGCGCGGCAGGTGATGGCCATCATCGTGAGTGTCGGATTTTGGCAGCCGGAGCTGGCAAAGCACGATCCGTCCATTACAAAGAGATTCTCGATGTCGTGGGTTTGATTGTAAGCATTCAGTACCGATTTCTTCCGATTATGACCCATGCGGGCAGTCCCGACTTCATGGATCGCCATTCCCGGCATCGCAACATTCGAATTGAGAATAATGTTTCGAGCACCAGCCGCTTCCAGCATCTCGGCGCCAGTGATAGCAGCGTCCTCCATCATGGCTTTCTCGTTGGGACCATGACTCATGTGAATTCTTAGAGCCGGGATACCCCAGGCGTCCTTTAGTTCCGGATCAATGTCAACATAATTGTCCAGGCGGGGTAGACACTCGCCGAAGCCGATCAAACGGATTCCGTATATTCCTGCTTTGACCGCCTTTTTGTACTCAGCCCCAAACCCTTGGGCGTCAAAGTAGAACTCAGGATTGCTGCCACCTTGGAATCCATAGCCACGGATAAACCTGGGATGCTGTTTGTGCCCTTTCAGGTTCCGGAAGCGAATAATGTAGATGCCGTTTGGTCTATTCGGGTCACTTGCCGATTTTTTGAAATCAAAGTCCGTCAGCTCGCCGGAAGCCCCGGCGCCGACCGCATGGTCCATCAAATATTTGCCAAGTAGGCCACTGGAATTGCTCAAGCCATTGGAGTGCTCCCCTGTAGCCGAGTTGAGCAGAATGCGAGTGGATTCCAGTGCCTGAGCACACAAGATCACCACGCGCGCGGATACCTCATAAGTCTTATGGGTAAGACGGTGAACGTAGGTGACGCCACGAGCCCGATTGGTCTCATTATCCACGTTCACTTCGCTGACAACCGCATTGGTGATGAGCGTACAGTTGCCTGTATCCAAGGCATCTCGAAGGGTTGTAAAGGGGCTGCTGAAATACGAAAGTGTGACACAACCCCGCTCGCAGGGTCCACAATAGTGGCAAGCGGCTCGCCCGTTGTGATTTCTGGTCAGAATGGCCGTGCGACCAATCGTAACCGTTCTTCCAAAGTGCTTCTTGACCCGTTCGCGGAGCAGCTTTTCGCCACAAGTCATGGCCATGGGGGGAAGGAATTGACTGTCTGGGAGGGCTGGATGTCCCTCAGCCATGCCGCTGATGCCGACGTAGCGTTCCACTTCATCATAGTAGGGTGCTAAATCCTCATAGGAAAACGGCCAGTCCTCTCCATAGCCGTCATGACTGGCGGCTTTAAAGTCTAGATTGCTCAGGCGAAATGTCTTACGTGCCCACACCAGAGTGCGACCACCCACAATTCGCAAACGCTGCCAGGTAAACGGTTTGTCTTCCGGCGTACGGTATGGATTCTCCAGATCGTTCACAAACCAGTCATAGTTGTATTCCATACAGGCGTAGCACATCTTTTGAATGGGTCGGGTGCGAACGATTTCTGGAGAGAGGTTGCGGTAGTCGAGCTGGTAAGCCGGCATGTGCTCGGTAAACTCTTGGGGAGAAATATTCCGCCCAGCTTCAAGTAGAGCGACCTTCAGTCCGGCTTCCGAGAGCTTTTTAGCGGCCCAGCCACCGGTTGCGCCAGAGCCCACAACAATGGCATCGTAGTGGACCGAATGAGAATCTTGGAGCATGGTTTTCACCTCACTTATGGCTACCTTCGGGATGGGTACACCCTTGGAAAGACCCGTGGAATGCACTCCCGTCCCAACCGAGTTCCTTCATTCCGATCTCGGAGCGATAGTAGGCTCGCGCGATCCAGTCCTTCAGGCGTGTGAAATGGGTGTGGCCGGTAAACTCTGGCCGGTTGTTTTTCCACGTCATCATTCGATGAGGGTAGGCCATGAGTGTTAGAAACTCGATTTGGCTTTCCTTGGAGAGATAAACAAACGCCTCACCATAACGCTTCCTGCACTCCCCATCAATGAAAGCCAGACTTTCTAAGAATTCACGCTGAATCTCTCTGGCATCGGCTGCCAGCAGCCGGTCAATGAACCGGTTCACGAGAGCTGCTTTGGCTCCCGGTGTGTCGGTCTCTGGAATAATTAAGTCACTTAAAACGACCAGCGTTTCGTTTTGATGATCACTCAGGAAGACCGGTTTCCAGTCCGGACGAGCTAGTTCTTTTGAAGCATTGTAATCGCCAGGAAATTTCCGTGGCTCAGGCGCCGGATGCGCGGTAGCCCCACCGGGAAGCAGGGAGGAGATGGCCGCCGCAGCGGTGCCCAAAATCGACCTGCCA
>JALLON010000401.1 GCA_027717925.1 Acidobacteria bacterium AH-259-G07
ATCAGCCCGAAGGGTGGCGGCGGGACGGCATCGATTTCTTTGTCGCTCCTCCTCCACGATGCACACCGGCATCGCGTCGTGGTCGCTTCGCGAACTCGACGCCGTCGCCCTCGCCACAAACGTTACCATATTTACGAAGCGAGGCACTGAGGTAGGCACTGAACCAACATTGGTTGAGTCACGAGGGTAGGAACAATGTTCAACAGAATAAACGTCGGGTTTGTTCGATCGCTTGTTAAGCGAGACTTGCGGAAGTATTTCACGAATCCGACGGGCTACGTCTTCATCACACTTTTCATTTTCCTGAGTGCCGCTGCTGCATTCTGGCAGGATCGCTTTTTTTTGAACAATCTGGCCAACCTCGACCAATTGAACCATGTGTTTCCTTATCTTTTTCTGTTCTTTATCCCGGCTCTGACCATGGCAGTGTGGTCGGAAGAAAGAAAGCAGAGGACGGATGAACTCTTGTTAACGCTTCCGGCGACCAGCCTCGAGGTTGTTTTGGGGAAATACCTGGCCACGCTGGGAATCTATACCGCTTCACTACTTCTCTCGGCCAGCCACATACTGGTCTTGTTGTGGCTGGGAAGTCCGGACCCGGGACTGATGTTCAGCAATTATGTCGGTTATTGGCTAATGGGTTCGGCCATGATTGCCGTCGGTATGCTGGCGTCCCTTTTGACCTCCAACGCCACCATTGCTTTCATCTTGGGAGCTGTTTTCTGTTCCTTCTTTGTATTCATCGATTCGACCGCCGCCTTTAGTGAGACTTTGCGTGACTTGGTAGTCCCCATGGGTGTATTCCGTTACTTCGGTGACTTTGCCCGAGGAGTCATTAGTTTTTCGGGACTGTTGTACTTTGCCTCGCTGGCAAGCTTGATGCTTTATCTCAATGTGCTGCTGGTGGAAAAACGGCATTGGCCCCGCCAAGCGGACGGATGCCCCATGTGGTTGCATCATTTTGTCCGAACAGCCGCTCTGATCATTGCGGTGATCAGCACCAATGCCATCATGGCAAGCGCGAGTATTCGCCTGGATGTGACGGCGGAGCAACTCCATTCACTCAGCGATGAGACACGCAGGCTGATGGATGAACTGCCGGAAGACCGTCCTGTATTTATCCAGGCTTACGTTAGTCCCGAGGTGCCGGAACATTACGTGCAAACCCGGGCGAATTTGCTCAGCATTCTCAATGAAATCGATTCTATCGGTGGAGCGAAAATACAGGTACTTGCCGAAGACGCCGAACCGTTCACCCAGGCGGCGCGTGATGCCCGAGAAAAGTTTGGAATTACACCCAGGCAAATACCGAATCTTGAAAGTGCCCGGGCCGGCTTCTCCGACGTTTTTCTGGGAGTGGCCTTTACGTGCGGTGCGGAAGAACAGGTAATTCCCTTTTTGGACCGGGGGTTGCCCACCGAGTACGAAATAACCCGAAGTATTCGGGTGGTTGCCAGGACGGATCGCAAAAAGATTGGAGTGTTGAACACGGAAGCCAAGCTTTTTGGCGGATTCAATTTTCAGACGATGCGAAGCAATCCGGCGTGGCCCGTAGTGGAGGAATTGAAGAAGCAATACGAGGTGGTCCAGATTTCACCTTCCAGTCCAATTACAGAGGAGCTCGATGGTTTGCTGGTCGCCTTGCCCTCCTCTCTGTCGCAGGAGGAAATGGATCATCTGCTGACCTACATTGAGGCAGGAAATCCAACACTGCTCTTGATCGATCCCTTACCGGTGATCAATATTGGCCTGGCACCCGTAGAGAGAAGCGGAGCCAATATAAATCCTTTCCTGAGAAGCCAGGGGCCACCCCCGAAGGAAAAGGGTAACATCCAGGAGCTTATGTCCAAAATAGGGGTGAGGTGGGATTCTGCCCGCATCATCTGGGATTCCTACAATCCTCACCCGAATCTTGCTCACCTACCTGCCGAAGTGGTCTTCGTCGGCAAGGGGAACGACAATCCAGAAGCTTTTAATGAGAACCACCAGGAAAGCGCTGACCTGCAGGAGCTGGTCCTGCTCTACCCTGGACAAATTGAACAGGCAGCCGGGACGGATTATGAATTCGAGCCGCTACTGAAGTCAGGGTATGCCTCCGGACGTCTTGGCTACTTCCAAATGGTGCAGCGAAGCTTTCTGGGGGTTCAATTAAATCGGAATCTCCCTCATCGGCCCGACGAGAAAGACTACATTTTGGCAGCACATCTCACAGGTTCGAAGAAGGAATCAGACTCTGAAGCGGCCTCCTCGGAGACTGATGGAAATCCCGAGGATCCCTCCAATGAGGAGAAGGGCGAACAGTCGAGTCCATCCAGACAACTGAAT
>JALLON010000402.1 GCA_027717925.1 Acidobacteria bacterium AH-259-G07
TTCCGTGTTGATCCGTTTATTTCCGTGTCTTCCGTGGCCACAGAAGCCACGGAACCACACGGACCACCACGGAAGGTTTTTTGAAAGAGAAAGGGCACGAAAGCCGACATGTACTCGACTTGGGATTGGAACGCGCCAGTGACGAACAGATGAGGTAAAATAATTCTCAATGAAGACAGGTATTCAGTTTATTACCAACGAGAAAGCGAGAAAACGGCGGTTGTCATTGATCTAGAAAGGCATGGGAACTTGTGGGAAGACTTCTATGACACGCTAATCGCTCGCGAACGTGCAGGCGAGCCGAGGGAGTCTCTGGAGTCTGTCAAGAAGCGACTGAAGGATTAGGGCAACATTGAGTGCCTGAATATGAGGTCACCTTTGCCCGCTCTGCTCGAAAAGAGTTAGAGTCATTAGAAGCGCTGGTGATTGTGCCAGAATATGAATCCATGAGCCAATCCGATATCTTGAAGCGGATTACGTTTAATCCCAAGCAGTGTGGCGGACACCCCTGCATTCGCGGTATGCGCATTCGCGTAAAGGACGTGCTGGAGATGCTGGCGGCTGGCGCGACCGAACAGGAAATCCTTGAGGATTATCCGTACTTGGAGGCCGAAGACATTCGCGCTTGTCTTGAATACGCCGCCGCCCAGGTGAGCCATCCCGTCGTCTCAGGCGCGTGAAGTTCTTGATAGATGCGCAACTACCGCCCGCCCTCGTGCATTGGCTTGCGGATCAGGGCCACGAGGCGCGGCATGTGGAGGACGAGGGTTTACGCGACGCCGAGGATGGACCCGTTTGGTCGCATGCACTTGAATCCGGCGCAGTGATCCTGACCAAAGACGAAGACTTCGCAGAGCGAGCCGGACGCGATCCGCACAGCCCGGTGATTGTATGGCTGCGCGTCGGAAATGCAACCAATCGCGCGCTCCTGGCGTGGTTACAACCTCGATGGTCCGAGGTTATCGAACTTCTCCATTCGGGAAATCGCCTCATCGAGGTACGCTGATTCGCGGCCAAAAGGTCATCCGCCGCGCCCGCCGCGCCGCCGCGGTTTCTGATCAGCGGTTATCAGCGTGAAGATCCGCGAAGATCAGCGGGATCTACGACCCTGTTGTACATCCGTCTCCTTCCATGTTAGTGCGAGTACGGGAGTTATGAGACTAACTTCGGTTGGGGAATTTTATCGCATGGCGGAAGCCGGTATCTTCACCGAAGACGACCGGGTGGAACTCATTGACGGCGAGATCGTTCAAATGACACCGATCTCAAGTCAACATGCGGCTTGTGTGATGCGGTTGAATCGCTTGCTTTACGAGCACATCGGAGACAGCGCCATCATTAGCATCCACAACCCCGTCCGACTTGACCAATATTCCGAGCCCCTGCCAGATATCGCACTCCTTAAACCGCGAGAGGATTTCTACGCTGAGGCACACCCGGGTCCCCCGGACATCCTTCTGATCATCGAAGTAGCCCACACTTCTCAGGAATAGACCGGAAAACCAAGATGCCTCTGTATGCTCGATTCCGTGTTCCTGAAGTGTGGCTCGTCGACGTGGCGTCCGAGACGGTTGACGTCTATAGAGAGCCGGCTCGGGAGGGCTATCAAAGTGTCAAAGCCTTTGGAGGAGGATCCAGTTTTTCCTGCGAAAGCCTTCCGAAGCTCCAATTCAAGGTTGAAGCGATACTTGGTTGAGGAAAACGAAACGCGTGAGGAACGCAGGAGGTGAAATTTCTTCGGCATATTTCCGCTGCCAAAGCCGTCAGAGTAGAAATGCCGAAAGCCCCCTCGAAGCGCGTAGGGGTCGTCGTATACTGACACCGCCTGAACGTGCAGCTGGCGCTTGTCGGACTGGCTCTTTCGAGAGAGCCGCTGCCCACAGCCGCCGAGTGCCTGGAAGCGATTTTGGGCGTGTAGATCTTCGCGCCCGTCGCGCCGTCGCGGTGAATATTGTTGAAGAGACCCTTTCCGTGTCTTCCGTGCGCCGGTCTTCGAACGCCATCAGCAGGGGAGATTCACTTCATCCATGACTCTGGGGGAGAGGAGGATTCTCAGTTTACTCACATCCATCGAATCTCAGCTTTCCCTCACCCAACGCGTCTTGGCAAAAAAGCTGGGAGTGGCACTGGGAACAGCCAACAAGCTTGTCCACTGCCTGGCGAAAAGCAAAATGATCGAGCTTCCTCAAAGCGGTGGAAGGACGATCTACCGCCTGATGCCCCTCGGTGTGAGCGAGAAGCTCCGCCTGCTCAACTAATTCGCGAATTTCGCGAACATTTCGCGCTATTCGCGGGCTAAAAAGGCTAGGTCACAAAAGCCT
>JALLON010000403.1 GCA_027717925.1 Acidobacteria bacterium AH-259-G07
GCGGGTGAAAGTAGGGGGGACTGGTAATGAGAACCACATCGATATTACTTTGCACAAGCTCTAGATAGGCGTTTCCACCTTTAAACGTCTTACCTATCTTCGAACGTCCCTTCTTCTTCTGGAGGTTATCGAAGTGCTGGCGGGTATGCTCCAGCCGGTCGTCGAAAAGATCAGCTAAAGCCGTCACCTGGGTGTTGGTATGTTCGACAAAGACACCGGCCACATTGTTTCCCCGTCCCCCGCAGCCCAGAATGCCCAGTCGCAAGCTGGAGTTAGCAGAGGTCGAAAAAGCTGTCTCTGGCCTTGCCAAAAGTAAACTTCCAGTGGCCGCCACAGAGGATTTGAAAAAATCTCTGCGACCCATCGATTTCTTTTTGGTCATTTTGATACCTCCTGCCAATTTGGGACCGGAGGGGGTGCAGACCTATGACCCCCTCCGCTCCTCTTCCAGCTCAAATCATAACAGAGCCTTTTACAAGGTGGAAATGGAATTCTCAACGATTTTGAGTGGCCCTACTTCACCGCGACCAGCAGGGTATCTTGGGTGAGGAAATCCTCATAATTGGCAAACTCAGAGCCAATGACCACATTGACGTGTTTCTTTTGCAAACACCTCGTCACCTGATCGAATTTGGTGGCAACCTGTCCTATGACTGCCTTGATCGTGGACCCGCAGCCAGCCGATCCTAAACGTGGCTGACCATCTCAATGGCCTCGGTGATAAGCTGCGCAAAGTGCGGCCTTTCCTGATCGATCACCTCCCTGGAGTGCGCCTCGAGGTTAAATCGAATCAGGCCTTCCGTGCCTGAAGGACGGATCAATACGACATGGGAGCCATAGTCAGCGCGGATGCCATCGATGGTGTTGATGGAGCGCGCTTGGGGCAAGCGCTCCTTGATGAGCTCCATTGCTGCTTCCTTTTGTCCGCGCCGGCACAAGAATTTCTCTCGAATCGTACAATAGGCTGGAAGCTCATCTAAGAGCTCCGATAAGGGTTTGCCCTTTCGCTCTAAAAGCTCGAGAATCTTGAAGATCGCGTACACCCCATCGGGCCATAGCCCATGGGACGGGAAGAGATAGGCGCCACAGGGTTCTCCCCCAAAGGCACCGGGCTGCTCCCGTAAAGCATGCGCCACAGAAACGTCACCGACGCGTGTGCGGGTCACCTCCACAGTGGTAAGGACGCGCTCGACAAGCATCGATGCATCCACGGTGGTGACGATCCGACCAATCCCCGTTAACTCCACAATCTCGCGTGCAAGAAAGACAAGGAACTTATCGAAATCAACGACGCGTCCCCGATCGTCAATAACCACCACGCGGTCAGCGTCTCCATCATGGCAAAAGCCAAGTTGGCAACGGTTGGCGGCAACAAGCTTTGCCGTCTCATGCAAAGTGTGTGCTGTAGGTTCCGGATCACGATTGGGAAAACTCCCGTCAGGCGTGCAATTGACCTCTACGACCTCATACCCAAAGTCGCGAAGAAGCTTTGGGGACAACTGAAACGCCGCGCCATTTCCTGCATCCAGCAACAGCTTAGCGGTCCCTTCGAGGGTGAAATGGGAATGAAGCGTTTGCAGATAAGCGGCTACAACATCACGGTTTGCTCTCCCAGAGCCGAAGTCATCCCAGGGCCGCTCTGGTAACTTGTTTTCAAGGATCCTCTGCTCAATCCGGGCTCCCTCATGGGGAGAAAAGGCACATCCATCCTGCTTGCATAACTTGAAGCCATTGTACTCGCCGGGATTGTGAGAGGCGGTAATCATGACCCCGCAATCCTTGCCGAAGTGACGCGTCGCAAAGCAAAGCAGGGGCGTGGGAAGAACCCCAAGATCAACGACCTCACATCCTGAGGACAAGAGGCCTGTCCTAAGGGCATGGCATAGGGCCTCCCCGGACAGACGCGTGTCCCGTGCCACAATGACGGAGCGGTAGTTGAGCGAGCCAACGGCCCTCCCAAGCTTGAGCGCCAGGTCCGGTGTCACGACGGACCCGTATCTTCCCCTTATGCCAGACGAGCCAAATAATTTCATATGCTCCTCTGGAGGATGCGGAAGTTTCCATATTGTTTCAAATCACCGGCGTCGCACATTGCTGACCCTGGCTACTTTCTGACGCCTTGCGGGGGCTCTTTTGGCGATTATCGACATCACCCATTTACTTTAGTGACACTCTCTGACAGTCGCGTAGCTGTTTGGTTTTTTTCGACCGCCGTCTGAGTTTTGGGGTTAGACGCAAACCTGACCCCTCTAACCCCCCAGGAGTTCCAGCACGGCAGTGGTCATGGCCTTGACACCAGTTTTGATGGCGGGTT
>JALLON010000404.1 GCA_027717925.1 Acidobacteria bacterium AH-259-G07
CCCAGGAACTGGTAGGGAAAGGTCCGGGTATTTTTCTTCATGACAACAGTATGATTCCGAACTTGAAGTTTCGGGACTATATTGCTGTCCTGGCCCAGAGGAGTGGAATTCCTTACCAGTTCGAAGTGTTAAGCGGTTACGGAGAAGACGGATCTCAGATCCAGAGATACAAACAGGGAATTCCTTCTGTCAATCTGACCGTGCCCACTCGGTATTTGCATTCTCACAACGGAATTTTAAGCCGGCGCGACTTCGACTGGACCGTCGACCTTGTCGTGACGTTAATCCTGTCCCTGGACTCCAATAGAGTTCAGCAGTTACAGACCTTCGGCTATCGTTGAGGGAGACGTGTAGACATGGTGGAACCCAATGTCAATTGACGGGTTTTATGTGCAATCCGAAGAATAGCTGGGGCCAAGGCGAAATATGCAAAAACCTTGTCTTTCACTCGACGACCCCGATTAGCCGTGTGAGATAGACGATCTGGACGTGTGGTGGGACAATAAAGTCCCGGAACGCTAATGATGAATTCAACGAAACGGGAGAGTCTAAGTTTTGCAATTCTGGTGATATTCGCCTCTCTTGCTAGCTTGGTCGGTTACTCTCCCCAAAGTGTAGATGACACTAAGGCAATTGAAAATCTTCGTGCCTTCGCCAAGCTGTACGGCTACGTGAAGTATTTTCACCCCAGCGATGAAGCTAGCCGGATTGACTGGGACAAATTTGCGGTCTACGGCATGGAGAAGGTTTGGCAGGCGAAGGACAAGCGCAACCTCAACCGGGTTTTGGAGGAATTGTTCTTACCGATAGCACCTACGATCCGGATTTACGGTTCTGGGGAAAAGCCCGAAGCTCCGGGTCAGCTCCTCCCAAAAGAGAGGTCCCAATTGAAGAAGGTGGCCTGGCAACATAAAGGGATTGGCATGGGGAGACCCGGGCCATACCTCAGTGTCCGTACAAATAGAGAATTGCCTGCTGGGTACGGCTTCGGAACCATCACTCAGTTCGTAGATACCGGCAAATATCCGGGAAAAGAAATTAAGCTAAGAGCATATGTTAGAACGAATGTAAGCGGAACGGGTAACCAGGGGCAGCTCTGGCTGAGAGTCGACACTGAGAACCGCAGACTGGCATTTTTCGACAACATGCGTGACCAACCCATTAAATCCCGGGAATGGAAGGCCTATGAGATCGTAGGTAAGGTGGCTGAGGACGCTGTAAGAGTCGTCTTTGGCTGTTTCCTAAGAGGAGCGGGGAAGGTTTGGGTAGATGGATTTCAGCTGCTTATCAAGAACCAGAATAGCCAATCGGAACCCGTTGAAATCGACAACTCCGGATTTGAAGAAGGGGAGAGTGAACCTAACGGCTGGTTGACTCCAAGTCCGGGATATAAATATCGAGTGGAAAAGGAAGGTGCTTATGAAGGCGACCGCTGTCTCTTAATAGAGAATGCACGCGAAAATAACTTGTTTGATAAAGCCCCCTCAATCGGCCAGGTCATAAACAAGAAGCTGGGCGCCGGTTTGCATTGTCAAATCCCGCTCGCTTTGTACAGTGATGAGAATGGCACAATTGGCAAAGGCAGCCGATATGCTTTTGAGCAACTCGCCGCGAAATTAGCAGCCATCGATTTGGACTCGCTGACGGCGGCCAACCAATTCCTTCGCCTGGGCGACGTGGTCATCGCTTGGAACATTTTTCAGCATTTCTATCCCTACTTCGATGTGGTGGGCGTGGATTGGGATGCGGAATTGACTGTGACCTTGCGCAAGGCGCTGGCGAATAAAACCGAAAACGAGTTTTATTTCACGCTTAAAGAGCTCGTCGCCAAACTTCGGGATGGGCACGGCAGGGTTTATCGCTCGGTGTTGGACCGCAAAAGAGCGGGATTACCCTTTCTAGCCGATTGGATAGAAGGCCGCGTGACCATCACGGCTTCGAAGGACCCCGATCACTTCCAAAGGGGAGACATCGTCCTGTCCATTGACGGCGTGGAGGCAGAAGAAGCCTTGTCGGATCTCGAACGCTACATTTCGGGTTCAGCCCAGTGGAAGAGGTTTCGGTCTGCAAAGGAATTCGGTTTGGGTTCCGAAGGGTCGATTGTGAAACTGGAAATCAAAAGAGGTGATCGCATTTTTGAAGTTGAAGTTCTGCGGAATCAGAAAACCGCGATTGCAGAACGTGAAAGACCGGTCATAGAGGAATTACAGAATGAAATTTATTACGTAGATCTAGACCAAGCTGAAATGCCGCAAATCAATGCCAAAATGGACGAACTGGAACGAGCCAAGGGGGTTATCTTTCACCTCC
>JALLON010000405.1 GCA_027717925.1 Acidobacteria bacterium AH-259-G07
CAGCTGATCTTGGAAAGTCAATGTCGGGCCGGTGGACCTGGCGAAGGCCATGAAGCGAGCCGCCTCCTTACCTTTACCCGCGGCTCTCACTCGATGGTCTCAGCCCCTGCCGTCGCCACAGCGTGATCGTTCTCGACCGTGCTCCCCGACACGCCGATCGCGCCGATGATCTCGCCCGCGCTGCTCTTGATCGGCACTCCGCCCGGAAAGGTGATCAGACCGTCGTTCGAATGCTCGATGTTGTAAAGGGAACCGCCGGGCTGCGACAGCTTGCCGATCTCGCCCGTGTTCATGTCAAACATCCGCGCCGTGCGGGCCTTCTTGATGGCGATGTCGATCGATCCTAGCCACGCGCCATCCATTCGCGCGAACGCCTTTAGATTCGTCCCGGCATCGACAATCGCAATATTCATCTTGACACCGAGTTCATCGGACCTCTTGCGGGCCCCATCGACCGCCGCCCGTGCCTGCTGCATGGTGATGTCACTCATAGCGTTAAACTCCTTCCAGCAATAGCCCCCCCCCTAATCAATCCTAATCGGAGCCCGGAACCGAGGGGTAAGATCGTCCGGCCCCTCCTCCCTAAGAATAGGAAACACTTTTTCGCATGAATAATATGCTGGAGGAGAAAAGTGCGTCAAGGAGCGGTTGGCGGAGGCCCCCCGGCAATTTCCATTGAAGCGAGCCTCAAACAACAAGACTAACCCTTTTCCACTAAGTATCCTTCTCGGTGTTGTACCTTTAGTTTATCGGGTTTTCCATCACCGTCCACGTCGGCTACCACTTCTACCTTGATTTTTCGATACTTTCCGTCCTTTTTGGTGTTGCTCGAGACATAACCTAGGGAGTACTGGTTTCTAAGCAGCGCGGAAATGGTGTTAAAGATTCCCCGGTAGGCCTGCACGAAACGGGGAAAAAAGGCGTGCCCACCCGTGTACTTGGCAAAGTACTTAAGCGTTGCATCTGCCTGGTAAAGATCCATCCGGGTCATACTGCCCATGTAGTGCTCGCGACGGGCACGAAAATTTCCACCGAGGCTGATCGAGTAAATGACAACGTTCGACTTTTTGACCTTGTCGAACGTTTCATCTAAATTCTTCTTACTGAAGGTGTCCAGTCCAGAAGTAATCAAGATTATAGCGACCTTGCCATCCAACTCTTCCACTCGATCCAGCACGTCAAAAACGGTGTCATATAGATTACTTTCGCGCCAAGCTGGGAAGTTCAGACGGCGAAGCGCATTGTAGACTTCGGCCTTGTTCTGCGTGAAATCGACCAGGATTTCAGGCTTAATATCATAGGCCACGGCCGCGACCCAGTCCTCTGGGCGCATCTGCTCCACAAAGATGTGAGTAGCGAGCCACGCCTCGTACAGCCATTCCCAGGGAATAACCTTGCTGTACTCGGTCACAAGCACCGCGGTTATTGGAGCTTCAATGGGACTGAAATAGGAGATTTCCTGCTGGACCTTTCCTTCGTAGATCTTGAAGTGCTCTTTCTCGAGCCCCTGGATCAGATTTCCCTTCTTGTCTTGAACAGTGATGTCAACTTTAACTTGCTCGACCGCCACAGTGATGGCAGCTCGAGCCTGTGGTTTTTCCTCTTTTTCTTCAATCGGCTTTTCATCCTTCCTCTGTGCCAGCACCGGGTCAACCATAACCCCCAAAAGAAGAACAAAAGCGGCAAGAATGAATAGGCTAAATATTCTCTTCATAGCAAAGTCCTACCATTTTTGATTCTTATAGTAGCATATGAGGTGGGGAAAGATCATTTGCTATGGTAAGATTTGTGACAAATGACACTGGAAGAGAAAGAACAGCACCTTATCGAGTTCGTCCGAAATTATGAGTCGGCCCTGGTTGCTTTCAGCGGCGGTGTGGACAGCGCATTGCTTGCCTTTGTCACCAATCGGGTGTTGGGAGAGCGCTCCCTCGCTGTCACCGCTATTTCTCCTTCCGTTTCCGAACTGCAACGGGAGATGGCTCAAGATTTCGCTGGGAAGTACAAGTTGAACCATCGTGTCATTCACACGCAGGAAATGGAAGATCCCAACTACACCAGGAATCCTGTTAACCGATGCTATTTTTGCAAAACGGAACTGTATACGTACCTTAAACGTCTGCGTGAGGACTGGAACCTGGAAGTCATTTTTGACGGCAGTAACGTGGATGATGTCGGTGACTATCGCCCTGGGCGCCAGGCGGCAAGCGAGAAGGGTGTGGTGAGTCCTTTCATCGAAGTTGGGATCAACAAGGCAGAGATTCGTGCCCTTTCCCGTAAAT
>JALLON010000406.1 GCA_027717925.1 Acidobacteria bacterium AH-259-G07
CTTTGATTGGTAATCCGGAGCTTCCTTGCATGCACGCTGACCCGGGATTCAGAGATTTGGCGCCTGGAGAACAGGCCACTATTAATGGGGAAATAATTTTCTTTGAAGGGACAGTGGACCAGTTCGAGGAACTCTTGAGCAGGGAGAAGCGGCTCGGTAGTTTCCCGGAAGATCGAGATTAGGCTTTACGTGATCGATGTGAGGAGGCGTGGTTTAATTGACTTATCTAGTTGGATTCTGGAAAATAGTGAGGCAGTCTCATTTTTCGTAAATGTTTGTTTTCCTGTATTTTCTTCTTTTCCCCGTTTGGCATCTTGAATCCCAACAGGTAAACCCGGATGTAATTCAACAACGCTATTTGCAAGCGCTTCAATCGTTCCACAAAGGGCAATTTGAGCAAGCCATTTCCAGCCTTAATCAACTTCTCGCGCTGCACGCTGACGTTCCCGAAGCCTATAATCTTCTGGGGGTCATTTACGACCGGATGCACCAATTTCAGGATGCCGAGAGATGCCTCCTGAAAGCGGTTGAACTTCGACCCAGTTACAAGGAAGCGAGAAACAATCTAGCTATTCACTGGACCCGGCGCGGCAACCTGGAACAAGCTTTATTAGAATTCAAGAAAGTACTCGATCTGGATCCACATTTTTCCGAAGCTCGCTACCACATAGCTCGGATTGACGTACAAAAAGGCGACTTTCAAAAGGCGCTTACCCATCTGAAAAGGATTGAAGGTGAAAGTAGGTTCCATAACAGGGCGTTTTACCAGCTTTTCGGGGAATGCTACTTGCACTTGAATAAACCCCAGTTGGCAATCGAGTATCTCCAGAAAGCTTCGGGATTTGATGGCAATGATTGGCGGCTCTTGGCCGCGCTGGGAAAGGCCTACGAACTAGCCGGGCAGCTGGCCAATTCAATCACCACCTACGAAGCTGCACTGCAGCTGGAGCCCAATGCCAGCGACTTGCGGCTGGCACTGGCCTCTTTGTTATTCAAAAGCGGTGAATATGAGAGATGTCTTGCCCAGCTGGGCGACTGGTCAGATTGGGAAAAAAGCGCTGAGTACTATATCCTGCTTGGATCTGCCCATGCAAAACTCCAGCATTTTGTTCAGGCAGGAAATGCCTTCGAACGGGCCCTTGAACTGGAGCCCGATAATTTCCAGGCTCACTACAATCGAAGCTTGCTCCTGTTGAGGGGCCATTCCTACGACCAGGCTGTGGTTGCTCTCCAGCAAGCCTTAGAACGTTTTCCCGAGTCTCGCCAATTGTGGACTGCATTTGGTTTCGCCTACCAGTTGAAGGGGGCGTTCAAAGCCGCCCAGGAAACCTTCCGGGAGTTTATTCAGAAGTGGCCAGAAGACGGCACCGGCTACTACTACCTGGGTAGCTCTTATGTGGAGGCAGGCGATTTTGAATTGGCCCTTTCTGCCTTTGAAAAAGCTCAGAGATTGGCTCCCAACGACTATCGTCTGTACTATCTGAGGGGCTTAATCCACTCTAATCGCGGCGAATATAAACAGGCGGTAGAGTTGTTTGGAAAATGTTTAGAAATCAATTCCCACTTTTCTTTCGGTTATTTTCAAAGAGCCAAGCTTCTTTTCAAAGAAGGGGACTTGGCTGGATCGCTGCGAGACTGTCAACGGGCAATTGAACTCGATCCAGAGCTTCCTCAAGCGCATTTTCAGGCGGCTCAAATTCTGGCCAGACTGGGCGAACATGAAAAAGCTCAGGAAGAGATTGCAATTTACGAAGAACTGAAAGGAAAGGTTAAAGAGAAGGAATTTCGAGTCTTCACTCCTTGAGGGGGGGAAATCCCGCTTTGGAACTGCCTTCAAAGATCTTTGATCTCTTTTAGTCTCCGCACAATGATTTGTGCCTCTCCTGCTTGAAGAGCTTCCGGGAAGTGGCGCCTTCAAAGCTGGCGTTGCCAATCGGAGCAGCCGTAAAGGAGGAGTCCGAGTTGTAGTAGTCGGCTCCCTATCGGTTGCCCTCCACATTCTGGAGCCAATCTGCGGCCTCCCGGTATCTAAAAGCTTGAGGGTCAGGAATCACAAAGGTACAGCCCCGGTATCACTTTCGGGTTGCCGGCAGCCGGGCAGCAGCAACACCCACAAAGCGATTAGTGAAGCGAAAATCTTTTTGCTGATCATGGCTTTCAACTCCTTCTTGAAACAGACCCGGGGGAAATAGCCGGTCACTGAAATACCTATCCGGGAAAGAGTGCCACTTTGGGGTTCAAACCGCGCCGTCAAGGAATCCTCTTATAATCAACTACTTCAG
>JALLON010000407.1 GCA_027717925.1 Acidobacteria bacterium AH-259-G07
CTTTGAGGTGGTGTCGATGATGGCTATAGTGTTGGAGTTCCGATTGGTTACATAGAGACGTTTGCCGTCCCTGCTTATCACGCTCCCGGCGGGCCGATCGCCGGAGACTATGAGGGTAACCTCCCCGCTGGAGAGCTCAATAGCAGAGACATTGCCTGAACGGCTGTTGCTCACGTAGGCCCACTCGCCGTCCGGACTCAGGGTAACGATGTGTGAAGTGCGACCCTTCGTATCGTAGCGGCGTACGATTTCCCGGGATTTTGGATCGATCACGATCAGCTGGTCCGGGTTTTCGGTGGAAACGAAAACATGTCCGGTTCGTGGGT
The DNA here is from genome assembly GCA_027717925.1 of Acidobacteria bacterium AH-259-G07. Taxonomy (GTDB): domain Bacteria; phylum Acidobacteriota; class UBA6911; order RPQK01; family JADFOI01; genus JALLOL01. Next base: position 327 of record JALLON010000407.1, read on the forward strand.
GCACGTCAATTCCGTGGGGGCGATGATACCTTCCCAACGAGACCGTGCCCGTGCGTTTTCGGCATCGAACATCGATGATGGACACCGTATTGCCACCCTCACCCGCCTGCCCGATAGACATGGTTCCGTTATCGGTCACGTACAGGTGGGCGCCATCCCGGGAGAGAACAATCTCATGAGGGTGCAGGCCTACGGGGACCGTGCTCAGGAGTCTCCCCTCAAACGTATAGAAGGCAACGGAACTGGCTGCCTTCTGGGAAACCAGCAGAATCGGCTCCTCTGCGCACAGCGGGGTCATGAAAAACCCAAAGGCGAGCAGGACTGTGAGCCAAAGTTTCTCCAAGAAACAAGAGGATTGGAAACGATACATCGGGTACTCTCCTATGCCACGCACTTTAATGGGATGTCACTTTGCCGGTGACCACGACAATCCTGTCCACTGCGGAGAAACGAGAACGCCGCTTGGGGAGTGGCGCGGGGCGAACCAACGATCTAAACCGACATTCCTCATGTTAACTTCGGATATCCAGTCCTCAAGCCTAATGGTGATGAATGACCAAAGCCTATCAACCCTCCAACCTTGAATCCACTGTTCTTTCCTCCTCTTTCGGCTGAAAAGGGCCTCTGATTCTGGAGTTATCCAGGTGCTCTTGGCCAAGTAGTGGCACGATACACCTCTCCCATTCCGCCTTCGCCAATCTTTTCAAGAATCTTGTAGTGGCTAATGGTCTGGCCGACCAAGGGTGCCTCCGAATTGTTCAGAAAGTACAGACTGACGTTCCCTAAATTCTACGCCTGTGGAGGGTTAGAAGGCAATGTCAACTGGGGGCTTTGTATGGGAATCCAATTAATAGATGGGTCTGTTCTAGCCACCATTTTCAGCCTGAACTTGCAGTCACTCCCCCGTGGGCACCAGCCGTTGGAGTTCAAACCAGTTGAGGACGACGAATAATTGTATCTACTCTCCTTTCTGCTCCAGTTGCGTGATCAGCGGTGGCCTCATGCTTGTCTCTTGGACTTCACTGCGGTTTCGCACAGCGGAATCCAACGTGGTCTCCGGCTCCTTTTGGCGGGTGGCTGTCGCGGTAGGTGACCCTCATATTGACGGCAGCAGCACCCCAGCTGCCACCTCGAATTACTCTCCTCGTGCTAACTTTCAGGTAATCAAACGTAAATGATTCGGCTCCCGCCACGGGATTCGTGTACTGGCTCTGAGAATAGTAGTCCTCCTGCCATTCGTCCAGACAGTACTCCCACACATTCCCGGCCAAATCGGAAAGCCCGTAGTCGTTGGCAGGATATTGACCGACCTCAATCGCGTGGTCGATCCCGTTTCCTGCCCAGTTAGCCTTGCTGTCATCGGGACTATCATTTCCCCAGGGAAATTCCGGGCCGAGCTGTCCACCCCGGGCGGCAAACTCCCACTCGGCTTCGCTCGGGAGCCGCTTCCCGACCCAACGGCAATAGGCCGCCGCTGCGTACCAAGAAACATAGACCACGGGCACATTGGCTAGCTCGGCAGCGTAGCTGTTCTCCGTCCAGTGCTTTAAATAGTCGCCGTTGTGAAGGTGGTCAGGAATTCGTGATCTGCTCCACTGCGGGTTGGCATCGACGAAAGCCTTGAACTGGGCGTTGGTCACTTCGTAGCGATCCATGTAAAGAGTATCAACGTGGACACGATGTTTGGGTGATTCCGACAAGAACATGCCTCGGCGCCTAATACCGTACGCTTCCATCGCCGCATCTATCTCCTCATCAGAACTCCCCATTTGGAACTCTCCGCCGGGAATGCGCACCATACCGGCAGGAACCCTCGTAGCTGTTTCTCTACCCTGACTGACTGTTTCCCGTTGCCCTGCCCGCGCTCTCAGTTCAGCCACAATCGCGCCATCGATCCCGAGCAAGAGGAAACCCGACAGCCAGAAAGGAACAACTGAAGACCTAGACATCATCT
>JALLON010000408.1 GCA_027717925.1 Acidobacteria bacterium AH-259-G07
TCAAAGTTATTCAAGATCCAGACCTGGGTCGCGACATTGTCTCGCTGGGGTTTGTGAAAGAAGTCAAACTGTGTGCCGGCGTAGCGGCCGTAACCATTGAATTGACGACACCCGCCTGTCCTGTCAAAGACCAGATGAGGGAACAGGCAAAGCAGGCGATTCTCGCGCTTCCGGGAATCGAAGAGGCCAATGTGCAGATGACGGCACAGGTTCGGCCCTCTTCTTCACAAGCTCGCTCTTTCCTCCCCGGGGTAAAGAATGTCCTCCCGGTCGGCAGTGGAAAAGGGGGGGTCGGCAAATCCACCGTGAGCGCCAATTTGGCGGTAGCTCTGGCACAAAGTGGAGCTGAAGTTGGATTGATGGATGCTGACGTCTACGGGCCCAGCATTCCGACCTTAATGGGAATTTCAGGGAAACCGACTGTGGATGTAAACAATCAAATCATCCCTATTACTCAGTATGATTTGAAAGTCATCTCTATGGGTTTCTTTCTGCCCCAGGAGAAGGCCGTCATCTGGCGTGGACCCATGCTTGACAAAATGATGGTCCAGTTTCTGGGAGGTGTGCAGTGGGGCGAGCTGGATTACCTGATCATCGATCTGCCTCCAGGAACCGGTGATATCCAGTTGAGCCTATGTCAGAAGGTTTCACTGACCGGTGCGGTAGTTGTTTCAACGCCCCAAGATGTGGCTTTGAACGTGGCACAAAAGGCGATTGCAATGTTCGAGCAGCTCAACACTCCAGTGCTCGGTCTTATCGAGAATATGAGCTACTACGTGTGCAGCCATTGTGGCCACCGGGATGAGATCTTCGGGAACGGAGGAGCACGTCAGGTAAGCGAACGAAGGCAATTGCCCTTCCTGGGAGACATCCCGCTCTCTACCGATATTCGTAAGCATTCGGATCAAGGAAAGCCGGTAGTCCTCGCCGATCCCGAATCGGAGCGAGCGAAAGCTTTTGTACGGGTGGCCGAGAACCTGGCCGCTCAGATTAGCATCCACAACATGTCTGGTGAGCTCGGCCAGGACATCAAGGTGTCATTCTGATAGAGGTTCAACACCATGGGTGATCACAGCAAGCCGATCCCCAGCGAGATCACTCGATCTAATGAGCAGGATATCCGGATCCTGTGGAAGGATGGGCATGAAAGTATCTATCCCGCGCGTTACCTGCGGCTGAAATGTCCCTGTGCCGGATGCGTGGATGAATGGAGCGGGCGAAGAGTGCTGAGGCAAAACGAAGTTCCGAAGGATGTTGCTCCCGCCTCCCTTGAATTAGTAGGTCGGTACGCTGTGAGAGTCTATTGGAATGACGGCCATTCCGACGGCATTTACACCTTTGAATTTCTCCGAGATCTGTGTCCCTGTAGTCAGTGTCGAATTTCGAATGACGAATAACGGCGAATATCAAATAATACAATTCACCATTCGTCATTCGACATTCGTCATTCCTCGGGTTTCTTTAGGACGGAGAGGTGGTCCCGGTAGGATGAGCGGACCGAAATAAAATCCTTGTGCTCAAGCTTCAGTTCGCTGACGATTTGGCGGATCTCCCGGTCTTCCAGTGACGAGATGTTCTCGTCGCTGGAAGAAACGGCGAAGAGACATTCCAGTAGAGCCATCTTCTGCTCCCGGGTGGCTATCTTGTTGAACTCCCGGGTCACGAGATAGTTTTCGGTGTGTCCAAAGAGCACGTTCTGGGTTTTTGCGATTTGAACCACCATGATGGCCTGTTCCTCTGGCAGCTGGCCCAGCTTCATAACTATCCGCTCCATCTCACTCGTCTCTTCTTCACTGATCTCCAGATCGGCATGAGCGACTCGGCCCAGGATGTAGGCGAAGCCAGCAATATATCGGGCTTGCTGTGAGTCCATTTCATCCAAGGCTTTGATGATCTTGCGCAAAGTCTCCGTCTGCGTGGGCAGACTGGGATCTGATCCCTTTTCCTGTTCCAGTCCGAGAAACTTGAGAATAGACATTCGAGCCGTGTGAGGGTGAGCTTACAGCACAGCCTGAAGAGGGTCAAGGAAACGAGAATACTCCAACAGAGGCGCGATCGTGAGAGGGTGTCGCAAAAGGCTGCTCATTTCGGTTTCGGCTCGTAGGGGCGGGCCGCCGGTCTGCCCGAACCCGAGATTCGGCGCAGGATGAACAACTCGTGCGAGCCACCGGCTCGTCCCTACAGGACTTTTGCGACAGCCTCGTGAGGGAGCGGTGGGGACTATATCCGTCCCGGCTTATTTCATCAGGAGAAAGATCTTCAAAGGAAGTGGACTC
>JALLON010000041.1 GCA_027717925.1 Acidobacteria bacterium AH-259-G07
AAATCCGTCTGAAGCGAAACGGGGATCCGTACTTGCGTTTGGTGTTCAGCGACAGCACCGGTCGGATTGAAGGAAAGATGTGGGAGAACATCGAAGGGTGTCAAAAGGAGATTCACGAAGGAGATTTCGTCAAATACGAAGGTACCGTCCAAATTTACAACGGAAGTAGAGAGTTGATTGTGCAGCGGATCCGAAAAACAATCTCCCAGGATTGCGGCAATGGGTTCAACGTGAGAGATCTCATTGCTTGTACGGAGCATGACATCGAAGAGATGTGGCGGAAACTGCGCTCGTTAGTGCTTGAGCACACGACACGACCCTGTACCCTGCAGCTTTTGAACAACGTTCTGGACGGCAACGAAGAGCAAATCAAGAGCTACCCGGCTGGCGTAGAGATCCATCACAATTACTGGGGTGGCTTTCTCGAGCATGTGTTGTCGGTTTCCGAAAGCGCTTTGTTTTTTGCCGACAAATATCCTGACCTGGACAAAGATCTACTTATCGCAGGTGCGATTTTGCACGACATCGGCAAATTGGAAGAATTGAGTCGTCCGTACAGTCCCTCTTACACAGCCCGAGGTCATTTGATTGGCCACGTGGTTTTGGGCTGCAATCTGCTGCGAAATGAAGCAGCCCGTATTCCCGAATTTCCAGCAAACCTCTTGTTGCTCCTAGAGCATCTGATTTTGAGCCACCAAGGCCAACTGGAATGGGGCTCTCCTAAACGACCTAAAATTCCGGAGGCCTTGATTATTCATTACATTGACGATCTAGATGCGAAGATGAACCGTTTCTCTCTGGTTCTCAAGGAGGATCTCGCAGATTCAGACTTCACACAATTTGATCGCTATCTGGGGCGCGTGATTTTCAAAGGAGACTACGAAAACTTGCGGGATTATCCGCTGGTTGCCTCTCCGTCTGAGTAAGCCATATAATTTGGGGCGGATGAACCTGAAGATTCAGAACCGCCACTTGGAAGTCACGCAGAGTTTAGAACGCCTCATTGATAGACAGTCCAGGAAATTGCAGAAAATATTACCTACCTTCGCTTCTCACGACCTGGACCTTCACGTGACCTTGGAAAAGCTGCCGCGGGGAAAGCAGTATCACACCGTGCTGGTGCTTAACATGCCACAAAATGCCATGCGCGTGGAGGAGATGGAAAACAACCCGGCGACCAGTGTTATTCGGGCATTTGAAGAGCTGCTGCGGAAGATCAAAAAGTTCAAAAGCCGGCTCAATCGAGAGAGGTTCTGGCAAAAACAGGCCGGCGCACCAACGCACATATCCTCGAGCCAAAACACGCGCGAGCTGGAAAATGCCATTAATCAGAATCTGGACCAATTAGAGAACTACATCCGACGCGAGCTATATCATCAGGCGTTAGTAGAGAACATTCCAGTGGGCCTTGTCCAAGCACAGGCCTTGCTGGATGAAGTCTTTTTGGAAGTCACCTCAAAGACAGCGGCCAGGCCGGAGAATATTCCTCTTGAACAGTGGATGTTTCAAATTGCTCGCGAGAGAGTAAAAAATCGAATTCACGATTGGCAGGCAGCTTGTGAAGAACCGCATGTTGAGGAGACGGTAAGAACTTCCTCGAGATGGGATGACGAGGTACTCAACTTCTATCAACCGGATGAAGTGCTCCGCCTGGAAGATCTCTTGCGTGATGAGCACAGCACAACCCCCGAGGAACTGCTGGCACGGGAGGAAGTTCGGGAGCAGCTCCAAGAAGCCATTGCTCGGCTTCCGAGTTCCATCCGCGAGTCGTTTGTTCTTTTTGCCTTGGAGGGGTTCAATTCTGATGAGACAGCAATGATCATGGGCAAGGATCCCTCTGAGGTTCTGGAGGATGTGGAAAAAGCCAGGCTTGAGCTGCGCCGGCGGATGAATACTCCATATTAGTACTTATGAAGTTTGCCAAAAGATTGTCCGGAATTTCCACTTCACCGACCATGGCGGTGATGCAGGAAGCTCAGCAGCTAAGAAAGCAAGGTATCGATGTCATCGACCTTGGACCTGGTGAGCCGGATTTCCCCACACCGGATTCGATCAAACAAGCTGGAATCGAGGCCATTGGAGAGGATTTCACCAGGTACACGCCCGCAGCCGGTATTCAGGAATTGCGACAGGCGGTGGCGGATAGATTCAATCAAGGGTGGGGGACTGACTTTTCGGGGGCAAACGTCATTATCACGTGCGGTGCTAAGCACGCCATCTACAATGTATGTATGACTGTGTTTGAGGAGGGAGATGAAGTGCTGCTGCCCACTCCCTACTGGGTCACTTTCCCCGAAGTCATTAAAATGACCGGTGCTTTGCCGCGAGAGGTTGTCACTGCAGAAGAGAATGGTTTCATCCTTGGAATAGAAGACTTGAAAGGGAAGCTCACCTCTCAGAGCCGGGGAGTCATTATCAATACCCCGAACAATCCCACCGGGGCCGTGCTGCCGGGTTCAGTCATTGAAGAGATGGTTGAATTAGCTCGCAGCAAAGGGATTTTCTTGCTTTTTGATGAAACTTACGACTACTTTACCTACGGCGACAAGTCACACGTGTCTCTTGCTTCCTTTATTAAATCTTCTGACAATTTCTTCGCAATTGTGGGCTCGGTATCGAAGACCTACTCAATGACTGGGTGGAGGATCGGTTTTTGTCTGGGGCATCTCGAATTAATAAATAAAATCGCTGAATTTCAGAGCCATCAAACTGGGAATCCAACCTCAATTTCGCAGAAGGCCGCCTTGTGCGCTCTCCAAAGTGCGTCCGAATTGGTGAAGGAAATGAAGGAGGAGTATCAGCGTCGGCGCGACTTTGTGTTGGGCTCTCTGCAAGAGATTCCCGGTTTCGCCTGTGCTCCACCGGACGGTGCATTTTACATGTTTCCAAATGTTTCGCGGTGTATGCACGAAATGGGCATTGGAACTTCCGACGAATTTGCTAAATTCCTCATCCAGGAGGCTCAAGTGGCCACGGTTCCCGGTTCTGCCTTTGGGATGGAAGGCTACATCCGCATCTCCTATGCGACTTCCATGGAGAATCTCAGGGAAGCATTCTCACGCATGAAGGCGGCGGTGGGGCCGTGTCTTTAAAATTTAAATTTTGGGACCAAAATTTAAATTTTAAAGACCCCCCCCCCCCCGCCCCACCCTCACTGGGGTTGAGCCATGGGCAGCGTGGCGAATTCTCCCGGACTCTGACGAATCACGGTGGCGGCGATCTGACGGCTCCAGTTGAACTCAGGTTGACAAGCGTGATCTGGCTAAGCAGTCCCCCCCCGTCGGCAAACTGAGCAAAGTAGAGTTTGTCTGTCAGCGCCGGTCCAGCCTGCTGGGGTATTATCGCCTGCAGAGTGTTGATCTTGTCCCCAGTGGCGGAAGTTGTTATTCGCCGAACTTGAAGCAACTTTGAAGCCTACAGTGTTTTCTTTAGGGTTAGTGGGTGCGGTCCATTGAAAGTTCATTGAAAACCGTAGAGTGTTCCCCCTGTTATGGTTATGCCAATGTCGTAGGTCTGTCCCGGTACAAATGACGCTGGCAGGTTATTGAAAACAACCGAGCCACCCATGTTAAAGGTTCCTCCACTGGCGTTGTGGCAACCGGACACAAAGCAAGGCGTGCCGCCTAGGAGGCCTAGGACACCGTTATTGAAGGGAATAAACGCTCCGTCGCTGCGAGATTCGACGGAGGCAACAAAGAGGAAACCCACAAACAAAGCGACCAAGCCAAAAGAAATCAGTCGTATCACTCGTCCTTTCGTGCCTTCGTGTTTTCGCTGCAGCATTCTTTTACCTCCTCCGATAGATGTTAAAGCCCAGCGCGAAGTCAGTCGTCTCTGCGTTCACACCGTACTTGGCCGGTGTGAAATTCCGGGTGTTGGACAGCAGAATGGTAAAAACGTGCCCGAAGGTTCGAATCTTCACACCCCAAGACAACGTGGAACGCTCGTTTCCAAGTCCACCAAAGCCGGCCAGTCGGGGTACGTATTCACCGGCCAGCGAAAATCTGGGGTGAAGCGCAATGTCAGCGCCCAAGCCCAGTGAGAAAGTATTGTTGTCATCGGGGTTCACCATCGTGGAGCGAAAAACTTTGAGATCCTCATCATTTCTGGAATTAAGGATCAGCGTGGGCACCACGTAAGTGCGGAGCCTCTTATAGTCCAGGGACGTCGCCAGCTGAATGAATGGAGAATAGTGTCGCAGGAAATTTTCCTGGGCCTCGAGGCCTCCAAGCAAAGACATCTTCCAAAAAGAATTCTGATCGTGATGGATCTCGTATGTCCCTGTAAAGACAGTCACTTGATCAAAGCGAGCACGAGAGACTCCCACTGTCAAATCATCCGTGAGGGCGTAATTCAATCCCAGATTGATGTTGGCACCGGCGTCGATCCCGAAAGCATCGCCCGGTCCAGCGTCTAGGATCGGCTCTAAGAATCGGTGCTCAATATGAATCTCTCTGTCCCCTTTTCTTAAATCGACAGGGGCGGGAAGGTGCATGAATCGCGAGCTGTTGAGCCGTCGCGTTACTTTTCTATCGGCTTGGGCGGCTGTCGCAACGGGTGGCTTCACGCCGGTCACCCCGCTGTAGGCTCCAGCCGTATAAATATAATTACCAGTAGGATCTCCGCTGCAGTTGGCGGCGTTGCCGGCGGCATTGAAGAGAACCGATCCTCCTGAGGAATCGGGTGCGATCCAGTTAAAGTGAAATTCCACGGGACCGTTGACAGTCCCTTTTCGGGTCCCTCTTGCAGTGTGCGCGATATACTGAATTCCCGCCTCCTCTTTTACCTGTGTCATTTCATCAACAGGCACTAATTGCCCGGCCTGGCTTCCTGAACTTGCAAAGCGAATGGACAATTCGAATCCCCATCGCACTTGGCCCGGTTGGCCAATGACAACCGTAATCGGATAGGATGACCCCTCTTTGTAAACCTTCGGCACCCCGCTCACATAGAATAGGCCTCCCCGAGTTCTTCCTTCATTTAGGGGAAAACTATTGTGGCAGGAGTGACACGTCTGCTCCTGAAAGCCACCTGTGAGACGCGGCAGCGGTCCGCCGGAGTAAGCTAGCAAACAGACGCTCAAAGGCCACACGGAAAGGGATGAAAAAAGAAGCGATCGGCGTAGATTCATGGTTGATTCCTTTCTGTGACTGCATTTGGCTCTTTTGGATGTCTTGAAAAGTATAAAGATGCCAAAGCTCAGTGCCTCGTTTCGTCAGTACGGCGACGTTTGCTGATGGGGGTTGCGCCCCTCGTCGGCGACCAAGCCCCATCCGCAAACGTCGCCGTACTGACGAAGTGAGGCACTCTCAGTATGGTGGTGCAAATCCTGTGCCGGTTTCCTGCGTAAGATCCCTCGACTCGAAAATCTGGATGACAAGTGACTGGCAATAAAGGAGTAAAAGCTTTTCAATTTCTGGTCAGATTTGAGTCGAGTTTAATTCAGGGGCACCGATCTCCAAATTTTTGGGAGATCGAGATCCAAATTTTTGGATCAAAGTAGGACTTTTCGCCCCTTACTCACGAGTGTCAACACAAGTTAACACATATCTAAACGAGTTAACATTCCTGGTGTAGTAAACAAAGCCTTTTTTGCTTGTTGGCTCATTTTGGAATGGCCACATTATTGATTGATCGATAGTTGTATTATACGATCATCGAGTCGGTTCGAAGCCGTGCATACAGGATGGCATGCCGCTTGCTCATCCGGGGGTTAGAAAAACAAATGAACAAAAAGTGTTCCGGCCGCATCAAGACTTTGAGAGGCGCCAACGCCCCCGATTCGAACGCAGACTGGGAAGTGAGGATGACTATGAGACGGCTATTTACCAAGCCCGTGACCACGATCCGCTACGATGATCCGTTCAAGCGCGGATTTGAATATGTTCCGTTTGCGGCTTCACACGATGCCTAAGGCCCGGTAGACATTCTGTTCGGTTAAATACAGATACCTGCCTGCGCCGGATCCAAACCGCCCAGCCCAGGTTATTCATAGGTTCTCGTCACCAAGCGGCGAAAGCGCCGGCCAATGGCTTTACTATATCGTATCTGCAACAATAGATCGGGTGTCAGCTGTGGAGCCCCAAATTCCTCTCAGCAACATTTCCGTAGTGCTGGTTGAAACCCATAGGGGAGGCAATATTGGAGCGGCAGCCCGCGCCATGAAGAACATGGGCTTAGCGCGGCTCAAGCTGGTGTGCCCCCGCGAGCACATCACCGAAGAATGCCGAATGATGGCGGGAAAGGCCATCGATCTAGTCACTGAGGCCAGAGTTTATTCATCTTTAGACGAAGCGGTTGCCGAGGAAAATATGGTCATTGGGACTACTTCAGGTCGGGAGCGGAAACGCAAGCAGCGGGTTCATACGCCGCGAGAAATCGCTCCGCTGGTCTCGAAGTATGCAAAATCTCAGCGCGTGGCCTTGGTTTTTGGTCCCGAGCGACGTGGTCTCACGGATGCTCAACTGGCAAGATGCCAGTACCTTCTCTCTGTCCCTGCGAACCCTGATTATCCCGTCTTGAACCTAGCTCAGACTGTGATGGTGCTTGCTTATGAAATCTTCAATGTGGCCGACGCACAACCCAAGCGGAGCTTCAAACTTGCCTCGGATGAGACGCGTGAGCGGATGTTTAGGCAAATGGAGCGGGTCCTGATCGACATTGGATTTCTGAGTTCCCAAAATCCTGGTCACATCATGCGCTCCATCCGGCGATTCTTGGGTCGTGCCCATCTGACTCCACGCGATGTTCGGATCGTTCGCGGCATTATGAGCCAGATGGAATGGTATGTTGAGAAGGGGCACAAGCTCCCTGCTAAGAAGGTGAGAAAGCCGTAGTTGAGCCATTGAGCTGTTGCAGTGGGTTGAAAGGTATCCTGGCTCCTGGCTCCTGGCAGCTGTTCAGCTTTTATCAATCTCCATCTTCATCAACACCAATCCGGTGAGTAGCTTGGGATAAAAATCGGTTGACTTCTGGGGCATCTCTTCACCCGCTTCTGAAATTTCACGCACCTGTTCCAAAGTGGTCGGGTTCAAAAGAAATACAAGCTGATAGTGACCTCTACGGAGGTGCTGGATGGGCTCGTTCCTGTCTCGAAAGTAGTCGACATATTCTTGATTAGCCAGCTCTTTTGCGCCGATGCCAAGAAATGGACTGAGAATCCCTTCATGGAGCACATTCACATCCACCCGCTTGGCAGGACCGCTGATCTGCGGCATGAAGCTAGGGTCATTGCCCATTTTTTCTCTGAGCCGGAGAAGATAGAAGTGGTTGTCCTGTGCCACCAGCCCAATGCATACACCTGATTCCTGCATGGCCAGATCGAGTTCGGGTGGGCCAACCACGCTCTCCACCTCGAAATAGGGTTCCAGCTTGGAAAGAAACTCGGCTAGCTGAAAATGGGTGAGATTGCGGATCGCACGATGGGTTGGCAAAATCTTCAATCCAGGACTCTGCATATTGAAAAGGGCAATGATCCGCTTGTCGAAGCTCTCTACGGCTGCTGTTCTCCAACCCTTTTCGGTGCACTCTTGAAAGTAACGCAGAGAAGTTTGAAAACGATGGTGACCATCGGCAATATAAAGAGGGGTACTCTTTAAAGCTTCCACAATTTGTGCGTGATGCCCTCTCTCGGACAACTGCCACAACCGGTGCGAAACCTGATAGTCGTCCACTACTTGAATGATCGGTTCCTGGTTCTGTTTGAACTCAGACAGCAGTTGCTCAATCTGCCTAGAGGAGTCCGAATAAAGCATAAAAACAAGGCCTTCGCTAGACTCTGTAGATCGAATGAGATTCAATCGGTCTTGTAGTGGTTCATGGAGGATTTTCTCATGTCCCTTCACAGCAGACGCCGCATCTTCCAAAGAAACCAGTCCAATGAATCCCAGGCGCGACAAGGTTTGACCTTCAATCTCGAATGTTTGCTCGTATGGATAAAAAGATGTCGAAGCGTCTTTCTTCAATACACCCGTTTGAATCCACTGTTTCAAGTATTGCCCAGCCTCTTGGTAGTTTCGATTCTTTATAACGCGAACGATGTTGTAAGGGTGTCGCCTTAAATAATCTCGCCACATATCCGCGGAAATTTTGTCGTAGGGTTGGGTAAGGACGTCCGCCAGCTGTTCGATCTTGTCTGGATTGTACCGGTATCCATGAAAGGGAAATAGCTGAACCACAGGCCAATCATATAAGACCGGAAAGTGATTTGCTATACTCCGGAGACGTACCCGCGAAGCATTTTTTTCTGAAAGGGGGAGAGAAAGAATGAACAAATATCTGTCCGGGAAAAAAATCAATTCGAGACCCATTGATCGCGAAACAAGCATCACTGACTTAGTGGATTTGGTCTTTGAGGCTTACAATGCGGCGCGTCTGAGAGAGGCCTGCCACTTGTTTGTCCACAAAATGCTGGCCGATGATGTCACGGTTGGAGTCAGTCTGGCCGGTGCCTTGACTCCGGCCGGAATAGGAATGTCGTGCCTTGTTCCTTTAATCGAGCACGGTTTCGTGGATTGGATTGTGTCGACTGGCGCGAATCTTTATCACGACCTTCATTTCGCCATGGGGCTCTCCATGCATCGCGGAAATCCCGAGGTCAACGACCTTGCCCTTCGCGAAGAAAGCGTGGTTCGAATTTACGATATTTTCTTCGATTATGACATCCTACTCTCCACAGATCGGTTTTTCGAAGAAATGATTGCAGCGCCTGAGTTTCAGAAGGAAATGAGCACGGCAGAGTTCCACCATAATATTGGAAAGTATGTGGCTGAGAGAGAACGGCTATTGGGAGAAAAAGGGAAATCCTTTCTGGCTGCTGCTTATCGCCACAAGATACCGGTTTACACTCCTTCGCCGGGAGACAGCTCCCTCGGGATGGGCGTCGCCGCCAAGGCTCTCGAAGGGAACAGATTGCGTTTGGACGTTTGCCGGGATGTGAACGAGACAACTGCTATCGTTCTGGCTGCAAAAAGATCTTCGGGCAAAAGTGCAGTTTTTATGTTGGGAGGTGGTTCTCCCAAGAATTTTCTTTTACAGACCGGGCCCCAGATACAAGAAGTTCTGCATATCAAAGAAAAAGGTCATGACTACTATTTGCAGGTGACCGATGCACGTCCGGACAGCGGTGGATCGTCGGGTGCGACACCTGAAGAAGCGGTGAGCTGGCGCAAGGTGGATCCTGACCGGTTGCCGGATGCCGTCGTCTGCTATCTGGACTCCACAGTCGCTTTTCCCCTTATTACCGCCTACGCCATCGCAAATCACTCCCCTCGTCAAGCTAAGAAACTGTATGAGCGTTTACCTGAGATGATGGAAGATCTGAGGGAAAAATTTGAAGCTGCCAAGAAGCGTTCTCAGCATCCGGTAGCAGAAATTTAGTAAGGAAGGAGAGAACCGAGGATATGAACTTGCAGGGTAAACGAGCTGTTGTAACCGGGAGTACTAAAGGAATTGGTCGGGCCATTGCTCACGCCCTGGTCAGGGAGGGAGTCAACGTTGTGGTCAGCGCTCGTCATGAGAACGATATCCGCAAGACAGTTGACGATCTCAGCCAGTCGGCCAATGGCAAAGTTGTGGGGAAGCAATGCGACGTCAGAGAGGCGACCCAGGTTCGCGAGCTGATCAGCTACTGCGTGGACAAACTTGGGAGCATCGATATCCTGGTCAATAATGCAGGAATTGGCGTCTTCAGGACCGTGGAAGAGATGTCGCTTCAAGAGTGGCGCGATACGCTGGCGACCAATCTGGACGGGGTTTTCTACGGCTGCCACTATGCCATTCCGGAAATGAGGAAAAATGGGGGAGGATTCATCATCAACATCTGCAGTTTGGCTGGTAAAAATGCCTTTGCAAAAGGCGCTGCCTACAATGCCTCAAAATTCGGCCTGGTCGGTTTCAGCGAGGCCTTGATGCAGGAGATCAGATACGAGGACATTCGTATCGCCTACATCATGCCAGGAAGTGTCGACACCGATTTTAGCGCCATCTCGGGTAAGGCTTCCTGGAAGCTGTCCGCCGCTGACGTAGCCGAGGTCGTCATTGAAACTCTTAAACATCATTCTCGATGTCTGACCAGCCGCATTGAAATGCGGCCTTCCAAGCCGCCCAGGTAGGGGGAGGGGCCGTGTCTTTAAAATTTAAATTTTGGGACCAAAGAGAGGAAAGGGGTCACATCTTGAATTTTCAATTTTTCTTCCACTTTGCTCATCAGTTTTGCGAGAGTTCAAAAAATTGAAAATTCAAGATGTGACCCCTTTCAGCCGGGAGATCTGGGGTTGGGCCCTTTACGACTTCGCCAACTCCGCTTACTCGACCGCACTGGCCGGCGTCATCTTCAGCGTTTATTTCGTTCAGGACGTGGTGGGAGACCAGGGACTTACCCTCTTCGGTAGTCGAATGACCGGCCCAGCGGTTTGGGGCTACTCGGTATCTCTTTCAATGCTCCTGGTGGCCGTCATCGCACCAGTTCTAGGCGCCGTTGCTGATTATCGTGCCTCGAAGAAGCGGTTCCTCTTCTATTTCTGTTACGGAGGTGTGCTGGCCACTGCTTTTCTCTTCCTGGCCAGACCCGGGGAAATTTGGTTAGCAGTGATCTTCTACATCCTTTCCAACATGGGCTTGGAATCAAGCATGGCTTTTTACAACGGCTTTCTTCCGGAGATCGCATCACGCGAACACATGGGGAGAATCAGCGGCTTTGGTTGGGCTCTGGGCTACGTGGGCGGAGTTTCGTGCCTTGTTCTCAATCTGGCGATGATCGAGAGGCCCAATTGGTTTGGGCTTCCCGCAACAGATTACATTCCGGTTCGTGCCTCACTGGTGGTGGTGGCTGCTTGGTGGGGGCTCTTTTCGATTCCCACCTTTCTTTGGCTGCGCGAGCGTGCACGTGCACAGGAACTTCCTCCCGGAGCCGGATATTTAAGGGTCGGCTTTCAGCGCCTAACCCTCACTTTCCGCAAAATCAATCAGTTCCGTGAGTTGGTTAAATTCCTTGTGGCTTTCCTGATTTATAACGATGGGGTTCAGACGGTGATTGTGATGGCGGCTGTGTTTGGAGCCGATGTCCTTGGCATGTCCCAGCAAGAGCTGATTCCTTGTTTCATTTTGACCAACAGCGTGGCTTTCGTGGGAGCATTGCTCTTCGGGTACCTGGGCGATCGAATGAGCACGAAAAGTGCCATTCACATTACCCTGTTTATTTGGTCGGTAGCCGTACTCTATGTTGTCGTGATCAACGAAATTTGGCAATTCTGGCTTCTTGCAGTTATTATCGGTTCCGTCTTGGGTGGCATTCAGGCTTCCTCACGCGCCCTTCTGGCTCAGTTCACTCCGCCGGAAAACAGCGCCGAGTTCTTCGGGTTTTTCGCAACCAGTGGGAAATTTGCTTCGATCTTCGGACCGGCATTTTTTGCCATGGTGACCGATCTGACGGGCACGGCCCGCTGGGGAGTGGTCTCCGTACTGATCTTTTTCATTATCGGATGGGCCATTTTATCTACCGTGGATGAAAAGAAGGGAATTGCCCAGGCTCAGTATGCGGTGAAGTGAACTGAAGGAGCGTCGGCCCGGAGGCATCCGAGCCTGGGCTCACGATGACTCACGCAAAATCCTGCTGATTAAAAGTTCCTCCAGATCACGGCGCCCATCTAACACCCCAACAATGCCAACTGTTCGACCAGTGATTCGAAAAAACACCCGGTACGGCGCGATAATCAGCTCTCGATAGTCGTTCACTCCCACCTCTTTTAATTCGGGAACAATCCTGCAACGCGTTGGGTGACTCGAAAGAGTTTTGACTCGGTTTAGGATCTTTGAGTGAAGGTGATTTGCGCGGTCAAAACTGTTGTGTAGCGCAACGTAGTCAAAAATTTCCTCAAGGTCTCGAATGGCTACAGGGGCCCAATCAATAAGATAAGGTTTAGCCACCTTGTAGGTCTTTTAGCTTGCGCTGGAGGCGCCTGGTAGCTTCGGCATGATTTACGGCTTTCCCCTCTCGCAACTCCTGCTCACCCTTTGCTAGGAACTTTAGCAGCAAAAGTGCCTCACGTTGCCGCTGGAAGCTTTCAACATCTTGCAATACCGCCGTCGCCTTGCCATTTTGTGTAATGATGATGGGCCGACCCGACTCTCTCGCCTGGCGGATCAACTCGGCACTTTTCGTCTTCAAGACCGTGACAGGTTCAATCGATTTGAAATAATCCATACTCGAATCCTCTTACAACACATCCAAATATAGCCCAGAATTTGGCCCCAGTCAAAACGCCTCTATCCTGAATCGCATAAACGGCGTCGCTCGTTTTTCGACTTTGGGATCAAGGAAAAGCAGCAGCCTATTCCTCCTCCATCCTCTCCACGCGTCTGCGCATCTCGTCTACCTGGCCTTCGAGCTTGGCGTTGCTACGGATTTAAAGGAATATAACCCTACACTGGAAGTAAACTACAGTTGGTAGCGGTTATGTCCAAAGTGGTCCTAGCTTCGGCTTCTCCTCGTCGCAGGGAACTCCTGGAAACACTTCAGATCCCTTTTGAGATTGTTAGCAGCGGGGCCACAGAAAAGATTAACTCCGTACACCAGCCGGTGGAAGCAGTCAGACTACTGGCGCAACAGAAAGCCAGGGAAGTGGCTCAGCAACTTGAAACGGGCCTGGTGATTGGCGCAGACACAGCCATCGACTTGAGGGGGGAGCTCCTTGCTAAACCCGCTGGCGAACAGGACGCGACAAGAATGTTGCGCCTGCTGCGCAATCGCACCCATCGGGTGGTTACGGGCATAGCTGTATTCGATGTCTCCACCGGCCGGATAGAAGTAAGTTCAGTGACAACAGAGCTGAAGATGGGTAATTTCACGGATCGACAGCTTGCAAAATATGTCTTATCGGGCGAACCCATGGACAAAGCCGGAGCTTACGCTATACAGGGAGAGGGGGGCGCCTTGGTGGAATGCATTGAAGGTTGCTACAACAATGTGGTGGGATTACCCCTTTGCGAATTGACTGTGTTACTGGAAAGATTTGGAGTGGTTCCCAACAAGGAAGAAGATGTATGTCAATTACCTTCGGGTGATCCTTGTCCGAGGCTCTGTGCTCGACCCGACTGAATTCGAATTAGTGTGCCCGGTGCCGGAGGAGCCGGCCGGGAAGGGCTCCGGTGTGCCGACCGTGGTCCAGGACAAGCTGGCCATTGACCACCAGGTACTCCACTCCCTCCGAGAGCTGATGAGGCTTTTCGAAGGTGGCTCGATCGATGATGGTTTCGGGGTTGAAGACCACTAGATCGGCCTTCTTTTGCGGCGCCACCGT
>JALLON010000409.1 GCA_027717925.1 Acidobacteria bacterium AH-259-G07
GGTGCTGGGCGGCAAGCTATTAAGCTTGTGAGCTATATTGAGCTATTGAACTTTCAACTTTCCAACCTTCGAGTTTCAACAATTCTGGATTCTGGATTCTGGATTCTATCTCCTGGCTCCTGACTCCTGGCTCCTGACTCCTATCTCCTGATCCCTCCCAACCAGCGCCTCGATCTCTGCTATTTCTCGAGGCGCGTCTTTGGAGAGCAATTCGTATCCCTCTTCGGTCACCAAGACGTCATCTTCAATGCGGACGCCGATGTGCATGTATTTGTTCAAAGCGGCACGGATCTTTTCCAATTCCTCTTGGACTACTCCTCGACCAGCGAGTCTTTCCAGAGAGTCGTCCCTTACGTAGATCCCCGGTTCAACAGTCAGGACCATACCGGGCTGCAGATGCTCGCGACGACCAACGTCATGTACATCCAACCCGAGAAAGTGTCCGACACCGTGGGGGAAAAAAACACGATACTGGTCTCCCGATTTATCCGTGATTAGTCCGAGTCGAAAGAGTCCTTCCTTGAGCACTTCAACGGCTTTTTGGTGAATGGCCGAGAGAGATGAACCAGGCTTAACCAAGGCCATGGCAGCATTTTGAGCATCCAGCACGAGCTGATAGATTCCGGCCTGCTCTGTAGTAAACTTACCATTGACAGGGACCGTACGGGTGATGTCGGCGGCATAGTAATTGTACTCGGCCCCAATATCTATGAGCAAAAGCTCACCATCCTTTGTTTGCCTTTGGCTCTTTTGGTAGTGAAGAACCGTGGCGTTCGGGCCCGACGCGACAATCGAAGGAAAAGCCCAGTCAAAGGAGTTGTGCCTTTTGAATACGTACTCGATTACTGCTTCAATTTCATATTCCCAGGCTCCCGGGTGAAGGTGCTTCATAGCCCGAAGGTGGGCTTCAATAGTGATGTCTATGGCTTCTTGAAGCTGCTTGATTTCATAGGGTGACTTGATCACCCTGAGTTGGTCAAAGATCTTGGAGGCATCTTTGGTCTGAATTCCAGTGAACCGTTCTCGAAGGCGGTTGGCGAACTCAAATTCCCTGCTCATTTCCCCCGTCAACCCCGGTCTCGGTTCCATGAGCAAAAAAACCTCAGCCTCACCTCTCTGAAGGTCCTTGACAAAGTCGCGATATTCGCGGGATTGGAGATAACGATTTGTCCGATAGGGTCGTCCGTATAAGACCGAGTCAATGAAACGCTCAAATTCAGAAGCGCTCCAAACATTTTCGATGCCACTGGTCTTAGCAGCTTCCTCGGGGCTCAGCATCTTCCCGGTCCACAATTCCCTCCGGGGATTTTGATCAGGCAAAAACAGGATCTCGCGATAGGTTAAATTCTGGGGTATCAACACCAGTGTAATGTCGCGCTGCCGAATCCCTGTCAGATAAAAAAGATTATTTTCTTGCCGAAATTCGTACACGACATCTCCTGAATAAGGTCGAAGCTTCTTGCTGAATAAAATGAGCATTCCTCGGTTGCCCATCTTTTCCATGACGGCCTGGCGGCGTTGTGCAAGATCCGATTTCAGCTCTGGATCATAGGCAAACAAAGTGGCGCAAGCGAGGGCCACCAGTAAAGCTATCTGTAAAACTTCAAGAAATGAAACTGATTTTTCTATTCTCATCGGTTTTGTAACCTCAAGTTCTGAGTTTTGAGTTATGAGCTTTTGAGCTTTTGAGCTGTCTCCCCTTTTCAACTTTCAACTCTTCTGAATTCTGACTTCTGGCTTCTGCCTCCTGGCTCCTTCCTCCTGCCTCCTGCCTCCTGGCTTCTCCCTTGCTTCACTTGGAGGAACGCGCCAACAACTTTTTATAGGCACTTACCGCCAGCTCGTCACAGCGTTCGTTTTCAGGCTGTCCGGCATGGCCCCGCACTAATTCGAAGCTGACCTGATGCTTTCGAACCAGCCCGTCCAATTCCTTCCACTGCTCTACATTTTTGACGGGTTGATAGCCGCTTTGGGTTTTTCGTCTCCATTCCCGGCGTTTCCAGTTATGGATCCACTCGGTGATGCCTTGCTTAAGATAGGAGCTATCGGTCACCACATGCACACGCGTGGATCGTTTCAGGTGCCGCAGACCTTGGATCACCGCTCGCAGTTCCATCTGGTTGTTTGTGGTCAACATTTTCGCCCCGCTGGCTTGCATTGTTTTGCCGCTTGGCAAGTGGTGGAGAATGAAAGCCCAACCGCCAGGTCCAGGATTTCCGCTGCACGCGCCATCTGAGTATAAGACAACTTCCGCATCAGCAGGCACCCTCTTTT
>JALLON010000410.1 GCA_027717925.1 Acidobacteria bacterium AH-259-G07
TTTTTTCGTTGCCGGCATAGTCAACTGTCCTTTCTTTATATACTTAATACTAAATGACTTAATTCTGGGTGAACCCAATAAAGACCCTTATATAGATGAGTCCCGACACTTTGCTAAACGAACTTGGTCTCTAAAGTCTAAAAGTATGTGGTTCTTCGCTAAGAATGGTCAACCCGTAAGCCCTGGAAGGGATGGTGAAGTTTGCTTTTTTTGGTAAAATTGATTCTAGCCTAAAAAACGACCATCGTAGCGAAAAACTCTAAGCTACAATTGAGGAGCGATGTTATAATAAGAAAGATAGATATAGGACAAGGAAGGATGTCAGAAACGAAGATGATTATTTTGACGGATGAAGCCAAAGAGCAAGTCTTATCCGCTTTAGCGCAGCAGCCAGGGAAAACGGCACTGCGGGTGGAAGCAAAAACCACTGGTAGCACTGAGTTTTCTTACGGTATGAAGTTGATCGGCCAGGAAGAAAGGACTCCGGAGGATTTGATTATTGAAGCCGGAGAATTACAGATTGTGCTCGACTCCAAAAGTGCGGAATATCTAAAAGGCGCCACCATTGATTATGAAGAAGGGATCGTGAGAACAGGATTTAAGTTCCGCAATCCCAACCGGCCAGAGATTCCCAAGATCGGAGACGGTCCGTCACCCGATCTGACGGGGTCGGTAGCCGAGAGAATACAGCGTCTAATTGACACGGAGCTGAATCCGGCAGTGGCCGCCCATGGCGGAGTTATTCAGTTTCTTGGTGTGCGGGACAACAAGGCGTACTTGGGCTTCGGTGGGGGTTGTCACGGCTGCGGTATGGTCGACGTGACCCTCAAGCAGGGAGTAGAAGCGAGAATCAGAGAGTTGATTCCTGAAATTGAAGAAGTGGTGGACACCACGGATCACAGCACCGGCGAAAATCCTTTCTACACTTAGGGCCACCGCCAAGAGGCTCTCGTTGGTTATTGAGCCAAACCCTCCTTCGCCTCCGATTCCTCTCCGCCTTTGTGTGGGGTAAGATTGTTTGAAGGAGGACATTGTCTTGAGGAGAGAGTTTTGATATAAAGGCAAGCTTTCGGGGTACAGGACCATGACTAGAAGACTCCTTCTGTTTCTTTTTTCAGTTTCAGTTTTGTTTCTCACTTCGTGCGCTAGTGGCGGCCTTTCGTCAATTAGAAAGGATCGACTTGTGCGCGTTGGCACGGTGCCTTTTGAAGGGCCGCTTCTGCATCAAAAAGGCCAGGAACTGGTGGGACCCGAGGCCCAGTTGGGAAATCGTATCGCCGAGAGGATTCGCACATTTATTGTGGAGGAAGGGGGTTCGAGCAAAATTGACCTGAAGTGGATCGACCGCAGCTATAGCACTCTTATTGCTGCCCTTAAAAATGGAGAGGTGGACCTGATTCTGGGCGTCTTTGGGATCACGGAGGATCGAAAAGAGCAGGTGGCATTTTCCGAACCCTATTACACCTCTGAATTGGTTCTCATCATTAATCCCATTCACAAAGACATCCGACCCAATGCCCTGGATGGGAACAATATTGGTGTTCGACAAGGAACAGCCATCGAGCAGTTTGTTCAACAGAAATTTAAGGGGAGTGAGAGCGTACCCTTTAAAACCCTTGATGATGCTGTTTTGGCGCTGAAGAGAGGAGCGATCGACGCAGTCATTGAGGATCGCTACATGGCCGCTTTTTCCCTCGACACGGTGCCCGGTGTGGCTCACCTTGAGCCCGTTCCCGGAACGCTTGGCACGGTAGATTGTGCCGTCGCGGTAACTAGAGGAGAGCAACAGCTGCTGGATGTTATCAATGAGGTTATCGCCCAAGTGAAGGCCGAAGATCTCTACGCACAGTGGCTTCAGGAGGAAGCTGGGGATCAGTTGGCTCGAGTGGAAAATCGCCAGCAGAAGAGATTGGAGGCAGCCAAGCCAAGGCGCATTGTCATTCGGGTTAGCAAAGACCAAAATTACGATTTTGACATCTATCGCATGGCCAACTTGCGTTTCCTTTTAACCGACCAGGATAGTGGTGAAACATACACTTCTTCCCGCGTCAATTTTCAGAGTCGAGTGGGAGTAAGCAGCACCCAAATTCCTCCAGGGACCTACAAGATTACACTCCCGAAAATGAATAATTGGACTCCCGGGGGGGTCACCATCGTGGGTTCCGATCCCGATCAGGTCACCGTCAATATTCGGCTGCGGCGCGGCGGTATTGTGATGCTCTCCAGGAAGTGAAACCGGGTCTTTCTGTCCCAATTAAGCTAGTCCGCAT
>JALLON010000411.1 GCA_027717925.1 Acidobacteria bacterium AH-259-G07
TAACCAGCCGGTATTTCAACCTGGTTTGCAACGATTTGTTGAGCTTGCTCGACGTAGCCCTCGTAATCTTCGTGGGTGACGTCGACGAAGACGTATCCCACCAGCTGGCCATCTTCGTCCCGAATCATCGGTGGTCCCTGCGTATATTCCATATCAGCCAGCAGCGAAATGGGGACTTGGGCACCAGCGGGGGTAGGAATAAGTACTCTTCCGAGCCCCTCTATATCGTTGCGAAGCTCCCGTGGATAGCGGACGTTGATTGGGTAGCGCTCTCTGCCTTCGATGGTATAGCCAATGTTCTTGCCTCCGATAGCCGTCTCTATGATGTTCTCCACATCACCGACGGTCAGACCATAACGAGCTGCTTCCTCCCGGTTAATCTTGAAATCAAAGTAGTGGCCTCCCATGACTCGGTCTGCGAAAGCACTGCGCGTACCGGGTACGTCTTGGAGGACATTCTCAATCTGAACGGCAATCTCCTCGATCTTCTCCAGATCGGGGCCGAAGACCTTTACTCCGAGATTACTGCGCATGCCGGTAGAGAGCATTTCGGTCCGAGTTTGAACCGGCATCCACCAGATGTTGGCCATCCCGGGAAATTTCAATTGGGCATCCATCTCCTGAACCAACTCCTCCCACGACTTGGGGCGCTCCTCGGGCCAAATGGTTCTGAACATTGGTTGCAGAAAGTCTGGCATCCAACTGGAGTACCAGCGTTCTTCATGCACCCGTTCCCAGTCTTCCTGAGGCTTCAAAAGCACCACGGTTTCAACCATGCTCAAAGGAGCGGGATCAGTGGATGTATTGGCTCTTCCGATCTTTCCGAAAACCCTCTCCACTTCGGGAAATTGGCGCAGAAGTTTGTCCTGTGTCTGAAGGATCCTGGTGGCTTCCGTGACCGGCATTCCGGGGACCGCCGCGGGCATAAAAAGCAAGGATCCTTCATTTAAAGGAGGCATAAACTCCGATCCGAGCTGCATGAATGCCGGGACGGCGGACAGTACCAGCAAGAAGCTGACGAAGATGAAAGTCTTCGGGAAGCGCAGAATGAAACTCAGTATTGGGGTATAAATCGCGTGGAGGAGCCGGCTGATCGGATGCTTTTCTTCGGGGCGGATTTTTCCCTTTATCAGCAGGGCTCCCAGAGCTGGCACTAGGGTGATGGCCAACAGAGCTGCAAAGAACATGGAGAAGGTCTTCGTATACGCCAGCGGTTTGAAGAGTCGGCCTTCCTGGGCTTGTAGAGTAAACACCGGGAGAAAGGAAACCGTGATCACAAGCAGGGAGACAAAGATGGAAGGTCCCACTTCGCAAAATGACCGAATCAGAACGTCGCTCCTTTTCCCAGGTCTTCCTTGAGATCCCCATTCATCCAGCTTTTTGTGCGCGTTTTCGAGCAGGACAATGGAAGCATCCACCATAGCCCCGATCGCGATAGCGATTCCTCCCAGGGACATAATATTGGCGGTGACCTTCATGTAATACATAGGGATGAAAGAAATGATGATGGCCAGGGGTAAGGCCATTATCGGAATGAAGGCACTGCGCAAATGCAGCAAAAAAACAATAATGACCACACTGACCACAATCATTTCCTCGCTCAGCTTTTCTTTTAGGGTGTCGATGGCTCGTAAGATCAGCTCGGATCGATCGTAGGTGACGACCAACTGGACGCCCTCGGGCAGGGAACCTTCCACTTCCTTCAGCCTGGTCTTAACCCGCTCAATGACGTCGAGGGCGTTTTCCCCATAGCGCATCACCACAATGGCGCCGACCACCTCTCCTCGACCGTCCAGTTCTGCAATGCCCCGGCGCATATCCGGTCCGAATTGGACCGTTCCCAGATCTCGGACGTGAACCGGAGTACCCTTTCCATCGGTTACTACAGGAACTGACTCGATATCTTGGAGCGATTGGATGTAACCGCGTCCCCGCACCATGTACTCGGTGCTGGCAATCTCTAGCACCCGGCCGCCCACGTCGTTGTTGCTGTCACGGATGGCATCGATGACTTTCTCGAGCGGGATGTTGTAGGCCAGGAGTTTGTTGGGATCGAGCTCCACCTGATATTGCTTGACGAAGCCACCCACACTGGCCACTTCAGCCACACCGGGCACCGACTCCAACCAGTAGCGCAGATACCAGTCCTGAAAGGAGCGAAGTTGAGCCAGGTTGTAGCGCCCGGTTTCGTCAATTAGTGCGTATTCAAACACCCATCCCACTCCGGTCGCATCGGGGCCCAGTATGGGGGTGGTTCCTTCGGGTAATT
>JALLON010000412.1 GCA_027717925.1 Acidobacteria bacterium AH-259-G07
AGTGAGCGAGGGTGAAAGACGTCACCACGATCACCAGGCTACGTAAGCGCCGAAGGGGAATGACCAGGCAAAAGAGAAAGAGCAGATGGTCGATGCCCTGCAGGATGTGGTGGAAGCCGGATTTGACGAAAGTCCACGCCGCTTGGTGCCAGTGCGGATCGAGGGCCACACGCCCCATGTCTCCCACCAGCTGATAGGCGCGGACCGACCCTTCCGGGGGCAGGAACCGCACCATGGTCTTCAGGCGCTCGCCGAGACCCCGAGCCACCATGACCCGGAGTGAGAAAGCGGCTCGGTCCGATGCGATGGGGTACTCGATGTGAGCGTCGAAGAAACCCTGGTTCCAAAAAACGCGGGTGTGCACGGGAAGCTTCGGCCCCTCGAGATGAGCCAGCGCCTCAGCATAGCTGGAAAAGGATTTGTCCGAGGGAAGGGAGATGCGCGTCACCGCCCTCTGGTAAGCGAGCCGCCGATCGTCTTCGAAGAGAGCTATTTCGTCCACCGCCGTGGCAGCCGCCACCTGAAGCGGGTCATCGATGTGCGCCAGATCCAGGTAGCCCGGTCCCTGCTTGGGAAGGTCCAGGTTCAGGAGCAGGATAAGCGGCACGCGGATGAGCAGATGAAGTCGCTCGCCCTCCGGCTTGACAAAGGCCTGGATGACGATCTCATCCGGGATGTCGTGGGCGGCCACTCTCGCCATCACGCCGAGGCTCAAAGCGACCACGACGACAGATGAGGCCAGCCGCTTGTGCCAAGGCGACATCGATCGGAGCATCTTGTCCCCTCCTTTCGCTGCTCTTACTCGCTGGGAGGCGACATTTGCAAAACGAACTTCTGTACCCGCCGCCCCTGGTCCACTTCTCCGGTATACATATTGCCCTGTGAGTCAACCGCCACGCTGTGCACCCAATGGAACTGACCGGCCATGCGCCCGCGATGACCGAAGGCACCCAAAATCGTCAAATCCTCCCGCAGAAGCATCCACACCTGCTGGTTGGTTCCATCCGAGTTGTAGAGAAAGATCTGCTTGGCATCCTGAGAAAGATCCACATCCCAAGTGGAGCCGGGTCCCAGAGTCTTTTTGGCGATAAAGACCTCTTTCACGAAGGTTCCGTCTTTCTGAAAAACCTGGATGCGGTTGTTCACCCGATCGGCCACGTAGACGAGCCCGTCGTTCGAGATCCGCACCGCGTGAACAGGGTCGCGGAATTGTTTCGCCACCGGTGCGTTAGGGTCGTAGGGCCCCAGACCGGTGTCATCGGGCTTCTCGCCGTAGGCGCCCCAATGACGCTTGTACTCGCCCGTGTCTGCATCAAAGACGATGACGCGCTTGTTCAAATAGCCGTCGGCCACGTAGACCTCGTTGGCCTCCGGGTCCACGTAGATATCGGCGGGACGGCCCAGATACTCGGTATGGTTACTGCCCCCGGTCTTTCCCGCCTGGCCAATCTGAAGCAAAAAGGTCCCGTCGCGGCTGAACTTGAGGACCTGGTGATCGTCCGGAGCGTTTCCCCCCACCCAGACGTTGTCCTTGTAATCCACAAAGATTCCATGCTCTCCGGCCGGCCATTCGTAGCCTTCGCCCGGGCCGCCCCAACCCTGAATGAAGTTGCCCTCGGCATCGAACTCCATGACCGGAGGAGCGGGCTTACAACAGATGGATATGGGCGGATCCTGCACCGCTCCCAGCTCGTCCTCGCTCAGGCTTCCCTGGCGCTGAACAACCCAGATGTGGTCGCGTGAGTCCACCGCGATGCCACCCACCTCTCCGATGAGCCAGTCGTTGGGGAGCGGCTTCGGCCAGAAGGGATCGACCTTGAAAACGGGTGCTCCCCCAGTTTCGTCACCCGCCGCGGTGGTCTCCTCCGTCACAGCTCCCCCGCAACCGGTGACACTCACCAAGGCCAGAACAGCTACCAACACAAACAGTCCATGCAAGCTCTTCATGATTGCTCCTCCTTCGGCGCCTAGCTCGCCGCGTCGCAAAACCGGCCCGTTGATCGTAATTGAGCCCGAGCGGCAGGCCCCAGACCCCTCGGTGCACTTTCTCAAAATTAAGGAATAAGACCTTCCTTTTTCGGAGCGATTATGTTCTGGAGGAGAAAAGTAGTCAAGCGCGCTACGCCACGTGGTTGGCTGAGGCGCGCTGGCGCCGATGTCATCCACTGCGGCGGCATCTCGGAGCTGAAGAAGATCGGCATCATCGCCGAGGGCCATCGTGTCATGGTATCGGCATCTCAGCCATAGCTCGAATA
>JALLON010000414.1 GCA_027717925.1 Acidobacteria bacterium AH-259-G07
TGCAGGCTGGGCAGGAAAAATGAAGATCCCTTTGAAATATAACCTTCGTAGTCTGTGGGTTCGGCGGGTGGGAACCCTGATGACTGCTCTGGGTGTCGGTCTGACCGTGGCCATTGTTATCACCATGATGGCACTGGTCAATGGTCTTGATTCCACCTTTGTGGAGACCGGACATGATAACCATCTGGTGGTCCTTCGCCAAGGGTCACTCAACGAAACCAACAGCTACTTCAACCTTGACCTTCTTGAAATCATGCGGATTCTCCCGGGTGTTTCCACCAATGCCGAGAATGAACCTCTGGCCGCCGGAGAAATTGTGGTGATCATCAATCATCCGCGGGTTACCGGTGAATCGTCCAACGTGATGATGCGAGGGACCTCCGAGGTGGGCTTCGAGCTTCGTCCGGAGGTAAAAATTACTCAGGGGAGAAAGTTTCGCAGAGGTCTCCGTGAGATCATGGTGAGTCGCCCTCTGTCGAAACGCTTTCAGGATATGGGGCTGGGGGATACTATCCATATCGCCCGCAGCGATTGGAAGGTGGTCGGCATTTTCGAGACCGACGGGACGGCCTACGATTCCGAATTGTGGGGCGATTATAATGAGATTGCCACAGAATGGAATCGTCCAGCCTATTCTTCGGTGCTTTTAAAGGCTGAAGATGCTGAAGCGGCTGAGAAACTCCAGCAGCGGATTGCCGATGACAACCGCATTCAGTTGGAGGCTATCCCTCAGAAGGAATACTTTCGCGGGCAGACCATATCGTCGGTGGGCATTAAGGGGCTGGGAGTTCTTATTGCCGTGGTGATGGGAATCGGTTCCTGCTTCGCCGCCATGAACATGATGTACAGCACAGTTATGTCGCGGGCTAAAGAAATCGGTACGCTGCGGGCTCTGGGTTTTCGAAAACGAAGCATCCTGGCATCATTCCTGGCCGAATCCGTTTTTTTGGCCATCATGGGTGGGGTACTCGGATGTCTAATGGCTCTGCCCATTCACGGAATTTCCACCGGGACGGCGAATTTCATGACTTTCAGTGAAGTACTTTTCAATTTCCGAATCACACCGGAAATTCTCCTTCGAGGAATGATCTTTGCTGTCGGGGTCGGCATCCTGGGCGGCTTTCTGCCGGCACGCCAGGCGGCGCGAAGCAGACTCATCGATGTGTTGAGAGATTAATGGAAAAAGATCTAAGAGCTCTTCGAATCGATCGCAAAAAAGAGCAGCTTTCCTCTGGTATGGATGTCATCTGGAGGATTCTATTTTCGATTTTGCTGGTGGCGGCTCTCTTGGCTGCGGCCTACTTCTCATTCTTCCGGGACAATGCGGAAAAGAGCGAGAGGCTGACAGCGGAGGTTGCCTCAAATCTACCGGAAATATCTGATGATGCACTGTCCTCAGACGTTCTGATCGCTTCCGGCTATGTGGTGGCCCATCACAAGATCTCGGTCGGATCTAAGGTAATGGGCAAAGTGGCCTGGGTGGGAGTGGAGAAGGGAGACCGCGTCCGCATGGGCCAATTGCTGGTCAAATTGGACGATCGTGAATACGTGGCAAGGTTGAATGAGGCGATAGCAGCCCAAGGGGCGGCTGAAGCCCGGCTTACCGAACTGGAAGCGGGTAGCCGTCCCCAGGAGATACAAAGAGCTGAGGCGGAGCTGCAAAGGGCCAAGACAGAGCTCGAGAACGCACGGCTGGAGTGGGAGCGCTTCCAGAAGCTTCTGGAGAGTGGGATTGTTTCCCAGCAGCAGATCGATGATGCACGTTCACGCAAGGACACCTACCAGGCTGCTGTGAGAGTGGCACAGAAAAACTACGAACTTCTGAAACTGGGCCCCAGGTCAGAGCAGATCGCCCACGGGAGAGCGGAAGTCGAGCGGGCGCGAGCCAGCGTAGACTATGCCCGAGCGCTTTTGGAAGCCACGGAAATCCGCGCTCCCATCAGTGGGACTGTTCTGGAACGGATCGTCGAGACCGGAGAGATGGTGACGACTTCCTTTGCTGGAGAGAGGGGCGCCAAGTCTTCAGTCGTGGCTCTCGCGGATTTAAACGATATTCAGGTTGAATTGGACATTAGCCAATCGGATTTTAACCGAATTTCTCGGGATCAGAACTGCCGCATGACGCCGGAAGCCTATCCGGACCGAGAATATCGGTGCGAGATCGCCGAAATCTCTCCGGAAGCCAACCGGCAAAAGGCAACCATACAGGTGAAGGTCCAAATCCTGGAACCGGATGAGTTTTTGCG
>JALLON010000415.1 GCA_027717925.1 Acidobacteria bacterium AH-259-G07
TTTCCAAGGCTTCAGCAATCTCTGCTGACTTTTGTAACGCTTCCTTCAAGGGTAAAGAGCCTTTTGCCAGTTCCTCCTTGAGCGTCTGGCCTTCGACATACTCCATGGCGATGAAGTCTTTGCCTTCGGCTTCACCTACCTCGTAGATCTTGCAGATAAAAGGGTGATCCAGTGCGGCTGCCGATTTGGCTTCACGCAGAAAGCGCTTTTTAGCTGTGGGGTCTTGTTGCATGAAGTCGGGCAGGAATTTCAGAGCAACTTTGCGGTCCAGCGAAGTATCCTCGGCCAGGAAGACTTCTCCCATACCTCCCTGGCCTATCTTTTCCAGGATTTTGTAGTGAGAGATAGTCTTCCCAATCAATGCTCACTCTCCAGTATGGGGTAAGTTACTAGCTTAGATGCTAAATCTTTGGGTGTGCAAAGGCAATCTCAACTGACGGTTTTATATGGACATGCGAAGAATAGATGGGGCCATTCTAACGTGCTGAAGCTGCAGTCACTCCCCCGTGGGCACCAGCCGCTTCAGTTCCTCAAACCAGTTCTGCACGATGATCAATTGCGTCGGTGCGGATGCTCCCTCTGTTTGCCCGCCTTCCTTGATCATTAGGAAGCGCTGGCCGTCGGGGTGAATGTCGTACTGTCGACCTTGGCCATAACGGTACCTTCCCGTAAACAAGAGCACGGGGCTCCCCGCACTGAAGGTGGGCTCGGTTTCGATGCGGACCGCCATCATTCCCGAGGCGATGAAGTTGTAATAGAACAGCTCCCGCCCCTCTGGTGACCAGACGGGATCTCCTCCCCTCTCCCCTGAGATCTGCCACTTTCCTTCCTCCACGTTGGGGAAAGGCCGAACGTAGACCTCAAGCTGCCCCGTCTCATCGGACTCATAAGCCATCCACCGGCCGTCGGGCGAGATCGCTGGATCGATTTCACGAAAATCAGTCTGAACAAGTGGCTGCGATTTAAGCTCGCCCTCCATCGACAGCACGTACAAGTCAGCCTCTGTTTCAGGATCCACTTCCACGAAAACCATCTGCTTGCCGTCGGGTGAGAAGGAATGGCGAATTTGAGAGTTTGGGCTTGTCGTGAGGCGCTGCACCTGACCCGTGCCGTCAGCCGCTTTCCAGAACAAATTGTACTGCCCTCCGTCGCGGGTTGAACTGAACACCACCCGCCGACCATCTGGCGTCCAGACGGGGAAGCTGTCACTTGCCGGATCGAAGGTGAGCCGGCTTGATGTCTTGCGTGCCAGGTCATAGATCCACACGTCCTCATTGCCCGAGTCAGCGATCGTGATGGCTAGACGCGTGCCATCGGGTGAGACTCGTGGCCGCTGGGAAGGGCTCAGCTCCCCAACCAAGGGCTCCTCGTTCCCTTCACGATCCACCCACACTAGCGTCCTTTTGATCTCACGCGTGCCCGGGACATAGACGAGCGATCCCAGACCGGAAAAGCTGAACTGCGCAGCGCCGGTGAGATTAGCAGCTGCCTGCCTGACGCCCTCCACAGTGGGAACGGGGCCACCCGTCACCTCCAACCGGACGACATCAAACGGCACCGCCATCAGTGTCCCTTCTCTTGCATAAACCAAATGTCCCGTCGGTACATAGCGCCCATCCCTGCCTCCATTGATCAGAACCTTTCGCTCTCCTGTTTCCAGAGAGTGCACGACTATCTGGGCGTCATCCCAGCTGCCGCCCGATCTGAGCGTGAAGAGCACAGCCTCACCACCGGGTAGGATCTGAGGTCCATGGGCCTCTTCATTTTTCGCGGAGTCCACACTGATCAAAAGTTCTTTGCTGCCCCCTGTGGCCGGAACCTGAAAGATGCGCTCTGGACCTTGTCCGAAGACTATCCGGTCATCCGCTGCCCAGCTGGCACCCCAGGGATTTGCAGCCTCGCACAGGGTCACCGGTGCACCACCCCTGATGGAGACTTTCTTCAGTTGGCCCCCCGCATAAAACCCCACCCATTGTCCATCGGGTGAGAAAAAGGGACTTCTCCCTGTTCCTTCTGCGGTGCCACGAATGGGTGTGGCCTCCAATTGATCCATTGCTCGAAGGTAAAGCTGTTGGTTGGCCGAATAGACAACGTGTTTGCCGTCGGGCGAGAAAGCCACCATATTACGACTTCGACCCGTCAGTCGCTCGGTCGCTGGCAGCACTAGGGCGAAGCGCATTAGGGCTCGTGGGGGAGCGGGCTTTAGATTCCACACGAGGAAACTGGCAATGAGGG
>JALLON010000429.1 GCA_027717925.1 Acidobacteria bacterium AH-259-G07
ATCGATTGTCGAAGGGTTGCAGGCTTGATCTGGAGAGGGGATGGGCCTCACACAATTATTTTTTTGTGTGGTTTTTTTGATCTAGCAGGAAGGTTTGCTTCGTACTTGGCCCTTCTCTCACCTCGATGCCAGGTTGACACTGTAAGCTGACGTTGACACTGGTTGGAAGAATCGAAGTACGGCCAGCTCGTAATCGCATTCCCCCATTCGTCTGCCTTCTTAGAATTGCTGGCGGTTAATCGGATTTTGCCCACAATCCTCAATCCTCTGGATCGGAAATTGCTTCTACGTTGAGGTCAGTATGTCACGCGAGTGGTTCTCGCTAAAGAGGTCCGCAATGAAACCCTTAACTCAAACAAGACGGTCCGACGCTGCTCGGAAAGGAAGCAATGGGCAAAAGCCAAAATCCATGTTCTTGATGGCCTTGCTGATCCCGCTTTTGTTGGGAATGACTGTGGCCGTTTTCGGTCAGAATAGGCGCTACTTCACTCCAGCCGAATATGCGCAGCCCCTAGATCCATTTCCGTTGCGTGAGATGGCTCGGCGCTATGGCGTCGGGGAAGCGCTGGAGATGTATTTTCAGCTTCAGCGAGAAGAAGAGGCCCGCCGGGAAATGGAACAAGTAAGGGAAGCTCAACGACGAGATCGGGAACTGCGGAAGAAAGTTGTGGAGCTCGTCAACACCTCTTACAAGCTCCATCAACGGCTCAGCAACCCGTCCGTAATCCATGCTGATGCTCCGGAACTAGCCAGGACGTGCGAAAAGCTCGCTAAAGCTATAAAGAAACTCATGCGTTAGAGCTTCCCAAATCTGTGAATTATTAAGTTAACTTTAGTTAACTTGTTTATCTTCTGTGGCTTGAGTTTCGCAATTTGGGTGCGAACGGAGTGCGAACTTTGCGAACTATCTTTCTGAGTTGATCTGACTCTGAGGCTGGCTGGTGATCACTTAAGGCTCCAAGCCCATGCGGCGCAGCAGGTCGGTGAAGGCAACGACAAAAGTGTTGTCAGGCTTACCTTCCCGAATCAGGACGCTTTTCAACGCGTGCTCTTCTCCAGTCGCGCCAGTTGAGGACAATGGAAACCCCGAACGCTGCCAGACCCAGCACGGCTACGGAGGTGTCCAGGATAACTGGATTCCAATCCAAATCTGTCAGCTTGTCCACGTAGTACTTAACGTAAGAAGTGGGCAACTCCGATTCTCCCAACTTCCTTTTTACCTGCCAATGCCAGTCGGTACAGGGGCAGTACCCGAACCCGTACCAGATGCCGCCCAGCCCGAACCATGAGCACATCGTCAGGCTGAGTACAAGCAGGTGTGCTTTCCGAGTCTGCTTCCACACCCAGCCAATCAAATTGAAGACTATCAGGGACGAATGGAAGATGAGGAAAAAGATGTCCAGGAAGACGTACATGCGACACCGTTCGTGAGTTCATTCCAGCTCAACTTGCGTCCCTGGCTCGTGGTCTCCGAGCGGGGATGCTGGACCTTGACCTGAATACTCGCTTCTTTGTCGAGCCCTGCACCGCAAGGTTTACGCTACACTCTTCACGTACCGCCGTAGCCGACGGTGGCCTGGCCGCCCTCGACGATGGTAGGCACCTCACGCACGCCGCCGTTGACCTGAAGCATCTCTTCGAGCTTGGACGGGTCGCCCTTCACATTGTGGTATGTGACTGGTCCCTTCTGCTTGAACGCCCCCAGCGCATCCTGGGTGTAGGGTCAGCCAGGCTTGCCGTATATGATGACCTTGCTCATACTTGATCTCCTCTCAATAAGGCAATCAAGAAGTCTCTGCCTTCGGCTTCACCCACCTCGTAGATCTTGCAAATAAAAGGGTGATCTAATGCAGCGGCGGACTTGGCTTCCCGGAGGAAACGCTTTCTGGCCGTGGGATCTTCCTGCATGAAGTCCGGCAAAAACTTCAAGGCGACTTTGCGGTCCAGTGAAGTATCCTCCGCTAGGAAGACTTCTCCCATTCCGCCTTCGCCAAGTTTCTCCAGGATGCGGTAATGGGAAATGGTCTTTCCGATCACTATCGATGACCTCCAGCTTGTGGGGAATTTTCTTACCTAGATACTAAATTCTCGGGTCCGGAAAGGCAATATTCTGTACGTGTCCAC
>JALLON010000416.1 GCA_027717925.1 Acidobacteria bacterium AH-259-G07
TCGACCTTGACCTTTTCAGGGTTGTACTTGACTACTGCCGTTTGAGTCATATCATTCCACAGGTCTGAGGCTGCGGGTATCTTTTCTTACTCTGCGAGCCCAAAAAACACTCCCTTTATAGTTTTCTTTTTCCTGACCCTACCGTCTTTCTGCATTTCCTCAAGCGCAGCATTAATGATCTCGCCGGGATTATCAGTTTCAAATGGATACCCCACTGCAACTAATTCCTCTGTTATTTTTGCAGCCTTTAAGGGCTCCTTAAATGTTTTAATAACTTCGAGTACAGCGTCCTCTAGAGTCAGGGCAGCCTCTTCTTCACTCACTACAGCCTCTTCTTCACTCACTGCAGCCTCTTCTTCACTCACTGCAGCCTCTTCTTCACTCACTGCAGCCTCTTCTTGAGCCGCCTGCGAATCTGTTCCCGTCTCCTCGTCTTCCTCATCTAGCTCTTCGGGCTCATCTATCTCTTCCGAGGCTTTTTTGACCAAATCAAGAGCCTGTAACTGTTTTTCTATGTTCGCTTGCTCCTTTTCCAACCGAGCTAATCTTCTTTGTAATTTGGCTTCAATGGTCTCTAAGTCTACGCCCATAGCCATAATCTTATTCCTTTTCTGCGGTAAATCAAGCAGCTCGTGCAGGTTTGGCCCGCACACTCTCACACCGACTCGTCAGGCTCACGGGTGATGGAATCATTGTTTGGAAAGGGGTACTTGACGAAGTGAGGCTGTGGGGGTGGGTCAGCAAAACTTCAGACCAAGTTGTTATCATCAATATTGAGTCTCACCTTGCGCGATTTATTTGGGAAACCTCCTTCTCTCCCCCTGTCTCGCTGGTGGGACTCTTTCCTCATATCAACCGTCTCAGCGCTGGTGTATGCTCATTACCAAAGCTCGTCACCGGGCGCAAAATCCTTATCGGCCTGAAACGATAGCAACCATCTCGGCCAGATACCAACGAAGCGGTCAATGCACCACTTTGACAAATTCTGAGGCACAGTCTATTTTGATGGTGCCCTGTGTTGAAGACCACGAAGTCGTCTCAGATCTGCGTTCTTATAATATTGGCTGCCTGCGTCGCATTTTCCAATGCCAACGGTTTAGGAAAGGACCACTACGAATTCCGAGGCAAAGTGTTGCAAAGCAATGGGAAGCCTTTCCGGGATGTAATACCGGTGATCTTCCTTCAGGGGGCCACGATGCCATTCACAACCCACACACTGGCTGGACCCGACGGAAAGTTCAAGTTCAAGAAGCTCATTCCAGCGATGTATACTCTGATCATAGCGGTTCCACGGTGGGGGAAAATGCATCAGACCATTGAAGTGGGGCCGAGTTTTGCCGATTCGAAGGGAAGGATTGAGGAGACTTTCTATTTTGATTCCAACCACTCAACTAAGGATGCGCAGACGGTTTCAGTCAGGCAGTTAGCCATTCCCAAGAAGGCCAGACAGGAATACCAGAAAGCTGAAGACCGGCTGGGGAAGCACGACGTCCCCGGCGCTGTGGAACATTTGAAGAAGGCAGTGGATCGGGCTCCTCAGTTTTCGGCAGCCTGGAACCTCTTGGGAACCATTGCCTACCAATCAGAGGACTACAGGCAGGCTGAACAGTATTTTCGCGAGGCCCTTAAGCAGGCGCCTGATTCGTACTCACCCTTGGTCAATCTAGGCGGAACACTTCTGT
The DNA here is from genome assembly GCA_027717925.1 of Acidobacteria bacterium AH-259-G07. Classification (GTDB taxonomy): domain Bacteria; phylum Acidobacteriota; class UBA6911; order RPQK01; family JADFOI01; genus JALLOL01. The sequence goes on from JALLON010000416.1 coordinate 1,683, forward strand.
CTCAGGGGAGGGCGAAGGATGCCCTTCCGATCAATCTCCGCGCTGTTATAGCCAGACCGGACGACCCACTGGCACACTCCCAGTTGGGGCAGAATCACTTTATGCTCGGTCAGCTCGAGAAGGCGGAAAGGCACCTTAACCAGTCGAAAGCGCTGGATCCCCGGCATTTCTCTTACCCTCAGTTGGTGCTGGCAGAGATCTTCCGTCTGAAGCAAGACTACGCGGCCTTGGTCGGCGAACTGGAAGACTTTCTGGAGTACCATCCAGATTCGGAACTTGCTCCAGAATTAGCCGAGCTGTTGAAGCAGACGCGAGCTTACCTCAAAAAGAGGGCTTTGCAGCGAAAGGGCCAAAGGCCAGATCAGTCCCCATAATTGCCAAACAAAACCAGCCCGGATTATTCATAGGTTCTCGTCACGAAGCGGCGAAAGCGCCGGCCTGGATAGGGGCGAGCCGCCGGCTCGCCCCTTACGGTACGTTGAGGAGGCGGATGATTTCGTCGCTGCAGTAGAGAATTTATGAATAATCCGGGCTAAGAA
>JALLON010000417.1 GCA_027717925.1 Acidobacteria bacterium AH-259-G07
ACGGTAATGGGAAATGGTCTTGCCGATCACGCTTACCTCCAGTATGCGAGGAAGTCCATTTTGCAGATACTAATCTCTTTACTCTTGAAGAGCAATGTCAACTCACCAACTTAGCCCGATGCGGCGCAGCCGGGCCCCTTCTACATTATTGCCTTGGATGGCCTGAAGGGCTGAAACCATTAGAGAGACAATCTACTGGACCGGTCCCAGGTAACGATCTAACCAATCAAGGGTTTCCTTGATGGACTCGTTGCGGGGAAGGGAATGGCCCGTTTCGTATACGACGTGGCGCTTGTCTGCTTCGGATGTTCCCAAGAGACGAAACATCGATTTTTGAGCGGTCTCCAACGGTTCAATCGAATCGTATCTACCGTTAAGCATCAGGACAGGGATCGTTACGCGTGAGACATAGTTGATCTGATCAACCTCAGGAAGCGCAACACCCGACGCCAGCCCTCCCAAGTGAAGAACACTTACCCGGAGCCGGTCTTCAACTGCTGGAATAACCGCCCCCATTCGTCCACCCCAACTGGAGCCAAGATAGGCCAACCGGTCGACATCGATATCCTGGCGAGTTACCAGATAATCGATGGATCTTCTAAAGTCCTTTACCCATTTCATCAGGTCTTCTGCATAACGATGAGTGGTATCCGGCCACGTCAAGGTAAGACCGTCTCTACGCTCGTAGGTGCCCTTATAAACCGGGCACATCAATGCTCTACCGGTTTTCACAAGAAAACCAAATCTTTCAAATACGGCCTCGTTGGACTGCCTTCCGATGGCACCGGAGCCTGGGAAGTAAATCACAGTTTGATAAGGTGGGGCAGCAGATTTTGGAAGTAATAAATAGGCAATGACCCGCTCATTGCCGTAAGCACCGTCGAAAGTGATCTTTTCTAAAGTCCATTGCTTGGAGCTCTCATCTCTGGACTCCACGACGGCGTTTAGATCTGTTCGATCGTATAAGAACTGCTGCTTGTAAATTTCAAAGACAGCTTCCGAAACCGGTTCCTCTTGGTCATAGTCACGGAGCAAAAGGTCAACGGGACGGACTGTGGCTTCGGAGGCGCCGCCCCTCTCCAGATAGCGAACACATCGAAATCCGTTGCTGCGTGAGCGATCGAAAGGAGAGCGCACATCTGAGAAAGAAAACATGTAAATGGGATCGCTCCAGGCACCGCCCAGTATGTACCGCAGTCCCCGTGATTCATTCCAGCACCACTCCCTCACATTCCCGGCCATATCGTATGTTCCAAAAGGACTGATGGCATCATGGCTTGCTACCGAGGCCGGTCCCTTCCCTCCGAAATTGCTGAAGGGAATGATAATTGGACCATACTCTGTTCCAGCGGCTCTGTACCAGTGGTATATGGTGGGCAAGCTTTTCCCGGCAAATTCAGCATAGGCTGTGGCCTCATACCAACTGATTCCCGCTACCGGATAGCCGTCCTCTCCATCCGGATAGGTTTGCAGTTCCCAAGTCGCCGGACCAGACCTTCCGGTTGCGTCACGAAACTCAGCTATGGCCTGGTCCCACGTCAGGACGCGTCCATCTTTGACAAAACTGTGCTTCCAATACTCCTGACTTTGATACCCTCCACTGTCAACAAATGTCTTGAACTGCCTATTGGTCACTTCATATTTGTCGATCAGGAAGCCCTCTATCGTAATATTCTCAGTTTGACTCCCGCCCGCTACAAGCCTCAATCCAATCCCACCGACCTCACCAGCCGGTACCGGCACCATTCCTGGCGGAATGCTTTTCTTTTCGCTCAGTATGAGTTGTATTGTGTCAGCTCGACTAAGACGTTCTATTGTTTCATATCCTTCCTTCTGCACTTTCCATCGAAACACCCCAAGTGGAAAGCGAACCTCCTCGATAGGAGACTGACCGAGATGCTCCCAATCGCTGCCGACTTCTGACGTGGCCTTGAAGAAGACATCCGTGCCCGGCGGATCGGTGACGATCGATAAGTCCCCGGACATTCGAGGCCAGATATCCGTCAACAACGGATCGTTCGGAATGTACTGTTCGGCCTTCCGGGCCAGAGCAAACGCGGCAGCGAAGTTGGCCTCGTCAATGAGCGAGATTATTTCCGGAATGGCTTCTGCTCTGGCCCAACGCCTTTGCGCGGCGCGATTAAGCAGCCAGTAGCCCAAGATGGATGCCACCAGGAGAACCAGCAAGGCGGGGAAAGCAATCCTTGGCCGGCGCACG
>JALLON010000418.1 GCA_027717925.1 Acidobacteria bacterium AH-259-G07
AAGAAAGTTGCCGGGTGAGCTTGAGGAGTCGATGTTGTTAACAATTTATGCCACCACGTTGTTTCTGAGTGCGGCCCTGATGTTTGCGGTGCAGCCCATGTTGGGGAAGATGGTGTTGCCACTGCTGGGAGGGTCGCCAGCGGTTTGGAACACGGAAGTGGCTTTCTGTCAAGGTGTCTTGCTGTTAGGTTATCTGTATGCGCACCTCACTGCGCGTTGGCTTGGGGTAAGGTGGCAGGCGGTAGCCCAATGTTTTCTTATTCTGCTGCCTCTTCTCGTTTTGCCCATTGGTATTGTCGGGGACTGGACCCCCCCCACCGAGGAGAATCCCGTGTCATGGCTGTTGTTGCTTTTAGTGGCAGTCTTGGGCCTTCCATTCTTTGTAGTCGCTACTACCAGTCCCATGCTTCAAAAATGGTTCGCAAGCACGAGCCATCCCAAAGCACGAGACCCCTATTTTCTCTACGCAGCCAGTAACGCGGGCAGTTTGCTCGGGCTTCTCGGCTACCCGGTCCTCCTGGAGCCATATTTTCATCTGAAGGGTCAGAGTTTGCTGTGGGAAGGGGGCTACGGACTCCTCGTGTTGCTAATGGCGGCTTGTGCGGTCAGTGTGTGGAGATCTCCTGGCGCCGATATCCGGGAGAAGTCTCCATTGCAGGGCACGGGACTTGCACCGCCGCCAGCAGAAAATCGGGAACCGCTGACGGCTCGTCGGCGCATTCGCTGGGTTTTATTTGCGTTTGTGCCCTCGAGCTTGATGTTGAGTGTCACCACTTATCTTTCAACCAACATCTCGCCGGTTCCGTTGTTCTGGGTCATTCCGCTTTCCATCTATCTGCTCACTTTGATTCTGGTTTTTGCCCGGAGAACATTTCTACCGCAGCAGGTCATGGTCCGCACTTTCCCAATCGTGATGCTTCCCCTGGTGATTGTCATCATACTTCAGGCCACCCAGCCGATCTGGTTGATGTTTTTACTTCATCTAATCGCTTTTTTCGTCACGGCAATGGTGTGTCACGGAGCAGTCGCAACTGACCGCCCCGCGACCATCCATCTAACGGAGTTTTATCTGTGGATCTCCTTGGGTGGGGTTCTGGGGGGAGTATTCAACGCGCTGCTGGCCCCGGTTTTATTTTCGACGCTGCTAGAGTATCCACTGGCCCTGGTATTAAGCGGTCTGCTCCTGGTCTGGGCAAAGCCTCGTGAAAGCATTCGGTACGGGTGGGTTGATCTTGCACTTCCGGCTGGACTTGCAGTCCTGTTCGCCGGGCTCATACTGGGCTTTGAGGCTCTTCAACTAACTGGCGGCTCGCTCAGTCAGGCGGTGACATTTGGAGTCCCGGCGGTCCTTTGCTACAGCCTTTCCACACGACCCTTGCGCTTTGGTCTCGGTCTGGGAGCTCTGCTTCTGGCCAGTGGACTGTATAGCGCAGGGGAAGGAGATCTCATCTACAGGGAACGCAATTTCTTTGGCGTGCATCGAGTTTTGCATGATCCGCAAGGGCGTTACCATGTACTTTCCCACAGTGGCACCCTACACGGCAAGCAAAGTCTGGAAGCCTCTCGTCGCTGTGAGCCGCTCGCTTACTACCATCCTAGCGGACCGCTAGGGCAATTATTTACCGCCTTCCGTGCTGAGGCAGCAACGTGGCGAGTGGCTGCCGTGGGTCTTGGTGCTGGATCGATCGCTTCTTATAGTCAACCTGGTCAGCGATGGACTTTTTACGAGATTGATCCCACTGTGGTGCGCCTTGCGCGTGATCGGCGTTATTTTAGCTTCTTGAGTGACTGCGGCCCCGATGTGCGGGTGGTGCTTGGTGACGCTCGACTCTCTTTAGCCAAGGATTCCAGCCGCCGCTTTGATGTACTAATCCTCGACGCCTACAGCTCGGACTCCATCCCGGTTCATATGATCACTCGCGAAGCGCTCGAACTCTACCTCGACAGAATCAGTGAGGATGGATTGCTAATCTTCCACATTTCCAATCAATATCTGGATTTAAGACCGGTTCTCGGAAATCTGGCCCAAGATGCCGGGCTGGTGTGCCTGCTGCAAAATGACCTCGTCCTCTCAGAGGAGGAGAGATCACTGGGCAAGGAACCGTCCCAGTGGGTTGTCATGGCCCGTAACCCGGAGGAATTGCGAAAGCTGGCTGATGACCCGCGCTGGCAGACACTTAAGGGGTCAGG
>JALLON010000042.1 GCA_027717925.1 Acidobacteria bacterium AH-259-G07
TCCTGCAGGCAGGAGGGTGCATGCCCCTTTACGAGTACCGTTGCCAAGATTGCGGAAAAACTGTCGAAATAATTCAGAAATTTTCCGACCCACCGCTTTCGGAGTGTGAAGTGTGTGGGGGAGAATTGGAGCGACTGCTCTCGCCCGCCGCCGTCCACTTTAAGGGGTCTGGATGGTACGTTACCGATTACGCACGTAAAAACGACAAAGGTTCCTCAAAGGAGGATTCCTCGGCAAAGGCAAAAGAGGAGAAGGGAACCAGTGGTTCGGATTCTCAGAGCACTTCCGGAGCCGAGAAGAGTAAGTCCCCAAAATAAGGATTCCATAGACCCCGGTCCTGCACAACTGCCTTGAAAGTACTTGTCGTCGGTTCCGGTGGCAGAGAGCATGCCATCGCCTGGAAAATCAAACAAAGCCCCCAGCTTGACGAGCTTTATTGTGCTCCCGGCAACGCTGGGATCGCTGAGCTCGCCAACCGTGTTTCGATCCCTGCTGAGGACATCCAAAGTCTGCTTGAGTTTACTATCTCTAAGCAAATCGATCTTACCGTAGTGGGACCTGAAGCCCCTCTCGTTGCTGGTATCGCCGATCGTTTTCAGGAAAGTGGCCGGCTTGTTGCCGGACCTTCGCAGGCAGCCGCGCTCTTGGAGGGCAGCAAAGCGTTTGCCAAAGACTTTATGAAACGGCAGGCCATTCCCACCGCCAATTACCAAATCTTCGACCATGCTGATACAGCGGAAGCCGCCCTCAAAGGTAGCCAATTCCAGTTCCCAGTGGTTGTGAAGGCAGATGGATTAGCGGCCGGAAAAGGGGTTTTTGTTTGTCCCGACTTGGCCGAAAGCTTAAGGGCTCTCAATTTAATCATGCGGGAACGGAAGTTCGGAGCAGCGGGTGAGCGACTTGTCATCGAAGAATTCCTGGAAGGTGAAGAAGCTTCTTTTATGGTTTTTTCAGACGGCGTCAATGTCCTGCCAATGGTCCCTTCTCAAGACCACAAGGCCATTTATGAGGGAGACCGGGGACCAAACACTGGCGGCATGGGAGCTTACTCTGTTGATGCGATCCTCTCAGGAGAGCTCCGTCAACGAATCCTGGATGAAATCATTTATCCAACAATACGAGGCATGGCTGAAGAGGGAAACCCCTACCGTGGAGTCTTATACGCCGGACTGATGATCACTCCAGCCGGACCAAAGGTCCTTGAATTCAATGTTCGGTTCGGAGATCCCGAGGCTCAAGTCGTTCTGCCACGCCTGGAAACTGACCTTCTCACGATTCTCCACGCAGCGGCCGCTGATAACTTGCAACACACAGCCTTGAGCTGGAAGAGCAATGCCGTGGTTTGTGTGGTGATTGCCTCGGGTGGATATCCCGGCTCGTATGAAAAGGGGAAGGAAATTTCCGGGTTGGACATGGCCAGCGAGGAGGAAAACACCATCGTCTTCCACTCTGGAACTGCTCTGAAAGATGGCAAGGTGGTCACTCATGGAGGCCGAGTCCTTGGAGTCACGTCGCTGGCCCCTACGCTGGAAACGGCAATCATCCGCGCCTATGAAGGGGTCAACAAAATCCATTTTGAGAGGATGTATTATCGTCGAGACATAGCCTCGAAGGGACTCAAAAAGTTAGAAAGGAACTGACATGACTCCCCCAAAGATTGGAATCCTTATGGGTAGTAAATCAGATGCTGAAGTGATGCGTGAAGCAGCCAAGGTGCTGGAAGAGTTCGAAATTCCTTATGAGATGAGGGTTCTCTCCGCACACCGCTCTCCCCGAGAGGCATCCGATTACGCTCAATCGGCAGAAAGTCGCGGCATTCAGGCACTGATTGCAGGCGCAGGATTCGCAGCTCACCTGGCGGGAACCCTTGCGGCTCAGTGCACCCTTCCCGTCATTGGCGTGCCTCTGGATTCCTCTGCTCTTAAAGGATTGGACTCCCTGCTGGCTACCGTACAAATGCCGAAGGGAATTCCAGTTGCCTGTATGACGATCGGTAAAGCTGGCGCCACCAACGCGGCTCTTTTCGCCGTCCAGATCCTCAGTCGCAGTGAGTCTGCCCTTGCCCAAAGACTGAAAGAATATCGAGAGAAGATGCGTCAGGAGATCATATCAATCAAGCTATAAAGACTATTCTCGCTCTTCGGCTGGCGGAACCATCTCAGACAATTCAGCGGCTTGGCCCTTTCAAGATCTCGGATGGTACTTTTCAGGCAGTTCTTTGAAGCTCTGATCGAAGGATCTGAAAAAATTGTAACGGACAACATGATACAGGGCGGCAAAACCATCCTTCCACATGATTTTCTTTCCCTGCAAGCGCGTCCGCGGGTGGTAGGAAATCGGGAGTTCGTAAATTCTGGCTGAAGTTTTTGCAATATAAGCGGTTAGCTCCACCTCAATGCCAAACCGTTTTGAGGTCAGATTCATGCTCTTGATCAAGTCGGCCCGAAATAGCTTGTAACATGTCTCCATATCAGTTAGGTAAATCCCAGAAAATAAGTTACTTAACAACGTCAAGAAGCGATTCACAAAATAGTGCCAGGTTCGCTGAACCTGAGGGGCGTTCTGCTTGAATCGACTGCCATAAACGACATCCGCCCGATCCTCCAGAAGAAGCTTCAAAAGGGTGGGTACATCGTTCGGATCGTACTCAAAATCGGCATCTTGAATCATGACCAAATCCCCCAATGACTCCTCAATGCCACGCCTAATGGCTGCTCCCTTCCCCTGGTGTGTTTTCTGCCTGATGATGCGAAAAGGAAACTCCTCAGAAAGGCGCACTAAGACCGTATAGGTGTCATCCTGAGATGCGTCATCCACAAATATAAACTCGCGATCGATTGGGCAAGGGGATGAAGTCAGTCTCTTAACAAATGATGGCAGGCGGGGCGCTTCATTAAAAACGGGAACGATCACGGAAAGTTTTGCCATTACGTTTCGGGGAGCCACACCTGACCCCCTCACCGAAAGCCCGCCAGGGCCCACATGCGCCCCGCTTGCCTTTCTCGCCGATGGGAATAGAACAAGTCGTTGCGACAGCAAGTGCACACCTCAGAGTCCAAGATTTGACTCACTCCCAACTCTTGAAGCTGAGCCACGTTCGCTCTGACCAGATCCAGATGGCCCCCCATAAAGAAGCGCTCCACATCGTGCCCTGCCTCTTTGTATTGATCCCATATCTCCGGTCCTACTTCATAGCAGCATTTTCGAATACAGGGTCCAATGGCCGCCACGAGCTGATCGGGAGATGCCTCGCTCATTTTCAGAAACTTGCCAACCCCTTGCACCGTAATTCGGTCCCGAGTTCCCCGCCAACCCGCGTGTAAAGCACACACTTGCCTTTGTTCCGGTAGAATGGCAAGAATCGGCAGGCAATCCGCCGTGCGGATGACAGGAAACTGCGTCGGGTGAGCTGTGATCACGCCGTCTGCGGGTCCCACTTCAGTAGGACCAGAATCGTTTGCAGGGCTGCTATTCAGTGTGACGACGCGATCCGAGTGCACCTGATGTAAAAAGACTAACTGATTGAACTTGAGACCCATGGTTTGCAGCAAGAGTTGCTTTTCCGGTGCGACTTCGCCCGATCCCTCTGCATCTATCATTACAGTATCCGTCTGGCGAGACGTAAAGGCGTGAATAAGACCGGGAATCTCTTCCAATTCTTTGAACACAAAAAAAGGGATTCGTGCCAGACTTTTTTGGTAGAACATTGAATTGAAAGGCTAACACAGACCCATGATCATTGGTATCGGCATTGATATCGTTGAGGTTCGCCGCATCAGCGCGGCACTACAAGGCACCCAGACCATGGCGCAGAAAGTTTTTACAGCTGATGAGATTCGCTACTGCACGGAGCGGAAAAACAAATATCAGCACTTCAGCGGCCGCTTTGCCGCCAAGGAGGCGGCCTTAAAAGCCCTGGGGACAGGTTGGAGCGAAGGAATCCGCTGGAAAGACGTTGAAGTCACAAATGGCGAACTCGGAAAGCCTGGGCTCACTTTTTATGGCAAAGCCAAGGAAGTTCTTGAAAAATCAGGCGCCCAACAAGCCTGGCTTTCTATCACCCACTCGCCTGAGCATTCAGTGGCCGTGGTGGTGCTGGAGAAGTAAAAATTCCAGGTCAGCGCGAACTACGCCAGCGATCGATGGCCACAGCGACTACAATTATGGCCCCAATGATGATCTCTTGAATGTAGTTGGGCCATCCCATCTGCTGGCAGCCGTTGCGCAGAAAAGCCATGATCAAAGCCCCGATCATGGAACCGAGGATACTGCCTTCTCCGCCACTTAGGCTGCCACCTCCGATGACCACGGCGGCGATGACGTCCAGTTCGGTGCCAATCGCTACAGTCGGATCGCCCTGCCGCAGGCGAGACATCTGAATCACGCCGGCCAGCCCGAAGAAAAGACCTGCCAGTGTGTAGATCCACAACTTCACTCTTTGAGTGGGAATACCACAGGCGCGGGCCGCTGCTTCGTTTGATCCCAGTGCAAAGACTCGCCGCCCAAAAACAGTGTTGCGCAAAACTAGCGCCATCAGTAGCGCTAGAAATACCGATATCCAAACTCCCGGAGCCACCAAAAGCCAGGCGGGATCGGGAAAGGTGACGGCAAGCTGATTCACCCACGTCTCAGCCGGATTAACGGTCTGCTCGCCTGCCAGCCACTTGGCCGCACCGCGCGCGATACCGAGCATGCCTAAGGTAGCGATGAAAGGAACGACGTGAAGTCTTGTGATCGCCAGCCCGTTGATGTATCCCACGAAAGCACCTACAACGATGCCTAGGAGTACAGCCACAGACGGCGGGATTCCCTGTTGAAGACTCAGCGCCGCGACCACACTGGTGAGAGCGATGCTCGATCCGACCGAAAGATCGATTCCGCCACTAATGATGATCATGGTCATCCCGATTGAACCGAGAGCCACAATGACGGTCTGCGCCAGCACAATACGGAAGTTCCGAAAGGAAAGGTATTGTTCTGGAAAGTCACTGAGCAGCGCAAAGATCGAGATGACCAGAGCCAACCCTAAAAATGGACCAAACCGAGCAAACCATTTGCTGAGCGAAGCGAGCATAGTAAAGCTCTTTTACCTATTCTCCTCCTCCAATAGCCGCCTGCATGACCGTCTCCGGTGTCCACTCATCGACTGAGCGAGTGGCCGAGAGCCGGCCACGACTCATCACGGCCAGGCGGTGGCAAAGTCCGAAAAGCTCAGGAAGATAGGAGCTCACCATGAGCACTGCTTTGTCCTCAGAGGCACACTGAGTAATCGCTTCATAGATCTGAATCTTACTGCCGATATCGATACCGCGGGTCGGTTCGTCCAGCAGCAGAATGTCGGCGTCCTGATGAAGCAAGCGCGCCAGAACAACTTTTTGCTGATTGCCTCCGGAAAGCGTCCAGGTCGGTTGAGAGGGGGTGCGGGCTTTGATATTGAGCCGTCTTATCCATGCTTGAGCTTCTTGACGCTGACAGTCAAGCGCGAGCCAACCCCAGCGAGAACAGGAAGATAGGCGCGAGAGTGTGACGTTGTCAGCCACAGAAAGGGCAACCGCAAGTCCTTCACCTTTGCGGTCTTCGCTCAGATATCCCATCCCCTGGACGATTCTCAACAGGGGACTCCCTCTCCGTGCGGAAACCGCTTTGTTCCCCACTACCAAGATACCGGATTCCACCGGGGCTAGGCCAAAGATGGCGCGCACCATTTGTGTGCGTCCTGATCCTATCAATCCTCCAATCCCCAAAATCTCTCCGCGTCGAAGCTCGAAACTGGCGTGTTTCACGCTCGGGGGTGCAGCCAGATCCTCCACCCGGAGAACTGTTCCCCCTGTCTTGGACTGCTGGCGGGGTGGAAAAAGGTTTTTCACAGGACGGCCTACCATTTGGGCAACAAGGTTCTCATCGCTGACTGAGCCGAGCTCACCCGTGCCGACACCCTGTCCATCTCTCAAAACCGTGTATCGATCGGCGATCTCACGTACTTCTTCAAGAAAGTGGCTGATGTAGATGACACTGATCCTTTGCTCACGCATGCGCTGGATCAGCTCAAAGAGCCGCTTCACGTCCGGACGCTGCAAGCTGCTGGTAGGCTCATCCATGAGAATAATGCGTGCCTGAGCAGCAATGGCTCGGCAGATTTCAACGATCTGGCGGGCAGCGATTGGCAATTCCGCCACAGCGCGATCCGGACGCATTTCAGGGTGATGAAAGTCCTCCAGTACTTGGAGCGTCCTGCGGCGGCAATCCTCGCCATTGACCCATCCCCATCGGGAACTTTCCATGCCCATCAGGATGTTTTCTGAAACACTTAGATGAGGAAACAGGGACAGTTCTTGGTGAATGAGGGCAATCGCTTGACGGCGTGCATCGAGCGGAGAGAAAGGAGTATAGGGATGGCCCTCGAGCTCCATCCGGCCCTGGTCAGGCTGAAGAATCCCGGCAAGAATATTCATCAAAGTGGTCTTACCGGCCCCGTTTTCACCGATCAGAGCGTGGACTTCGCCTTGCCGTAACTCCAGGTCGACACCATCAAGAGCTACTGTTGGGCCAAATCGTTTGCTAATCTTGGAGAGTCGCAAAAGGGACATGGGCAAGAATAAGGCGGTAATGCTTATTCCAGGTACTGCTCTAAAGGAGGATAGAGCAGGGTCTGGATTTCGGGTTCGTCGAGGCGTTCCGGAGTCACCATTATCACACCCGTATCAATTCGTTTTTCTATGGACCGGCCAAGAAGATGTTCGACCATAGTCTTCACCCCCAGATAGCCCATGCGAAATGGATTCTGTACGACGACGCCCTGCAACTGTTGCGTTCGTATCGCCTCAATCAGAATCTCGTTGGAATCAAAGCCGATGAACACCACCTTCCCTGCCCTATCTATGTCCTGTAAAGCGAGAAGCATGCCAACAGTTGCCGACTCGTTGACACAGAAAATGCCCTGGAGTTGCTGACCATAGCGATTGAGTAAATTTTCCGATGCCCGCTTCGCTGTGTCTCGAGTCGGACCGGCGTACTGGCCCGATGAAACGAGCTCGATCTCGGGGAAGTCCGATTTCAACTTCCGGAGAAAACCTTGTTCGCGATTCCGGGTACTGGCCGAGCCTTCTTGGTAGCGCAGCAGCAAGACTTTGCCGCGTCCTTCAAGCAGTTTGCCCATGTGTTCAGCCGCAAGCTCGCCACCCCTGACGTTATCCGTGGCCACAAAACTGACAATGGCATCCGAAGCCAGTGCTGAATCGATAATGACGGTGGGGATACCGGCTCCCAAAGCTTCTTGCACGGGGCGAACCAGTGCACGATCATCTAATGGAGCCAAAACTATCCCGTCCATCCCCTGGCTGAGAAACCCTTCCACCACCTGAATCTGCTGCTCCCTGTCATCTTCGCGGATCGGTCCTTTCCAGGTCATAGCGACCTTGATTCCTTGATCGATAAACTCTCGTTCAGCTTTGACAGCCCCCGCGTGAATGGTTTTCCAAAACGAGTGAGTGGTTCCCTTGGGAATGACGGCAATCCTGTAACCCTCGGACAAAGAGCCGGAGTTACTACACCTGCTTGAAGTCCACAGAACGAAAAAAAGCAATAAGAAGGAAAGTATTTTGTTCATTCCAAAAGAAGAAGTAACAGCAGGGTCCGTGTGTTCCGTATGCTACATTAAGCCTCGCCCCCGAGATTGAAGACACTGTTGAACCCTGGCGATTTTCGCTTCTGTTCTTGCCACACTTTCTATAAATTGTCAAAGTGAGCAAGCTTTTATGAAAAACTTTTTACTTTTTGTAGTCGCCAGCTTTTGGGATAGACTTGTGCCTGCACATCGAAGGAGGTATCGACGATGCGGAATCCACTCCCCTTTTGGATCTTCTGGCTGACTAGTCTTGCCTTTCTTGGGCTCGTGACCATCGGGAATCCCGGACAGATAGAGGTACGGTCTGAACCTGTGCGCCCGCCGACTGCCGCAAACGGCATGGCGGAGTTTAGCATCCTGTTCGGGATCGGCGACGAGGAACCCGATCGATGGGATGGTTCTATCCGGGCTCGCGGTGCTCAGGTTGTCGGTCTTGACGGCTGGCGGTTGACCGGCGAGGACCGGTTGGAAGCGACCCGGTGGACGCTCTCTACCCGGCGTGTCAACCTGACCCGGGCAGGAAACAGGCGCGCCGCCGATGCTGCCACGTTGGAGAACGGCGTATACGTCACCGTCGAGATTCTGGATGCAGATGCCCGGTTTGAAGTCCAGACGGCTCAAGGCAATTTCTCCTTTGCCGCCAAGGACGCTCCCTGGGGCGAGACCCTGAGCTTCCTCGACGGCCGCGTGAAGGTGGAGCAAGTGCCGCTGAGCAGGCAACTCACGGACTCGATTGAGCAGCAGGATTTCCCGGCGCTGGCCGCCTCCGGTGAAAAGGTGTACCTTGCCTACGTCGAGTTCAGGCACGGCGATCGCTCGCAGGCCTGGCCCTGGCCGCTCCAGGAAAAACCCGATTCCTACGAGCCCTTACGACGGTCCGCTGGAGGTGACCAGGTGCTGTTCATGGAGTATTCGAGATTGGACAGGACCTGGAGTGCCCCTGAACCGGTGTCGGAGAAAGGGCAGGATGCCTTCGGCGCCGCTGTGGCAGTGGGCGGCGCAGGCCGTATCTGGGTGATCTGGTCCGCTCAGGTCGAGGGCAACTTCGACCTCTACGCTCGCTGCCGCAAGGCTGGCCGGTGGTTGGAGACGATCCGGCTCACCAGCCACCCCGGACCCGATCTCTATCCCGTCGCCGTGACGGATTCCGAAGGGGCGGTCTGGATTGCGTGGCAGGGATACCGTGGAAGCCTTGATGTCCTGGTTAGCCGCCAGCAAGGCGAAGGGTTTTCCCCCGAGCAACGGGTTTCGTTTTCAGGCGCCAGCGACTGGTCTCCACAACTCGCAGCCGGCCCGGGAGGCGAAGTCGCCGTTGTCTGGGACACCTATGACAAGGGCGACTATGACGTCTACCTTCGGAAACTGCGTTACAGCGGTGGGATCAGAATCCAGGAACCGGTGCCGATCGCCGCAACGCACAGGTTCGAGGCGCGCCCAAGCGTCATCTATGACCCGGGAAACCGGATCTGGGTTGCCTACGAGGAGAGCAATCCGGCTTGGGGAAAGGACTTCGGTGCCTATGAAACGACAGGTTCAGGCCTCTACCAGGGCAATACCGTCCGGGTGAAGATCCTGCAGGGCAATCGCTACTTCCGCACCGCGGATTCTCTGGCCGGCGTTCTGAAGCGCCTTTCCGCTGCACACCCGGTGAACAAGCAGCCGTTTCGGGGACGAATCCGGATCCCCTTCACCGAGCAGCCCGACCCCAAGCTTGTGCAAAACCGGCCGTCGGGTTCGACATCTTACCCGCGATTCTATCCGTCCACAAGTCATCCCCGGTTGGCTGCAACCGCAGAGGGAACCGTCTTCCTTGCATACCGCAACGCTGGGGGAAGAATCTGGGGGGCCCTGGGCACGACGTGGTTCGAGAACATCGCCTACTTTGACGGCAGCGGCTGGCAAGGACCGATCTTTGTGCCCAGTTCTGACGGCATCCTGGACAATCGGCCGGCCCTCCTGGGCCTGGAAGGTTCCGGTCTCCTGATGGTGGCGACAACAGATCACCGTTTCTCGAAAAGCGGGCTGGCCAAAGGGGGTGCACAAAGCAATTCTTTCAACTATGACCTCATGACCTATGAAGTGCCGGTCGAAAGCGAACGTCGCGAGCCCAGTCTGACCGCCATCGCAGCTGAGCAACCGGCTGTAGGCATGAAAGACGTCGCAGCGGAGAAAGCTCAGGTCGCCATGATGAGGCAATACCGCGTGACCCTGGACACGCCGCCGGGCGGTCCCGAGACGCTTCGGCTTCTCCGCGGCGAATTCCATCGGCACACCGCCATCAGTGGTGACGGCGCCAACGACGGCGATATCATGGACGCCTGGCGATACCTGATCGACGCTGCCTACATGGATTGGGCCGGCTGCTGTGATCACGACAACGGTGGTGGCCGCGAATACACCTGGTGGTTGACTCAGAAAATGACGGACGCCTTCCTTCTGGACGGCCGGTTCATTCCGATGTTCAGTTACGAGCGCAGCGTGCGCTATCCGGAGGGCCACCGCAACGTCGTCTTTGCCCAGCGCGGGATCCGCCCTCTTCCCCGGCTTCCCAGAACCGCTGACGACTCGCCGCCCCAGCCCGCGCCCGACACGCAGATGCTCTACGAGTACCTCCGCTCCTTCGATGGCGTCGCCGCCGTGCACACCTCGGGCACCAACATGGGTACCGATTGGCGCGACAACGATCCTGAGGTCGAACCGATGGTCGAAATCTACCAGGGCGATCGTCAAAATTACGAGATGCCTGGCGCGCCGAGGACCAACACCGACAGCGACTCGATCGGCGGCTGGCGGTCGCTGGGATTTGTCTCCAACGCCCTCGCCAAAGGCTACCGGCTGGGATTCCAGGCCTCCAGTGACCACGTCTCCACACATATGTCCTACTGCAACCTCTGGGTCACCGAACCAACCCGCGAGGCGATCCTGGAGGGCCTTAAGAAGCGCCGGGTTTACGGTGCCACGGATAACATCCTGGCGGACGTCCGGTGCAGTGGTCACTTCATGGGCGAGGAGTTCACCATCGAGGAAGCTCCGACCATCAAGGTCAAGCTTGTCGGCACCGCTCCCTTCGCCGGCGTCTACATCGTCAAGGACGGCCGCTACGCATACTTCACCAAACCCGCCAAGCGGGAAGTGGAGTTTTCCTGGAGCGACATCAGCGCTGAGAAAGGCAAGACCTCTTATTACTATATCCGCGGTGAGCAGGTGGACGGTGAGATCGTCTGGGTCAGCCCCATGTGGATCACCGTAGAGTGATCATCAAGGACTTGAAACTTTTGGACGTGGCCGGGAGATGGAGCGGTGCGTTGGGGTCCAGGCGCTAGCCCGCATTTATCACACCGGCTCGTCACGAAGCGGCGGATGATTCCGCCGATGCAGTAGAGCCGGTGTGAGAAATGCGGGCTAGTCTTCCTCGCCCCACACTTCGGTCTCGAAGCCGTAAAGCTGCACGTCACCAGCCTCCCAGGCGTTTTCCGAAAGCCCCGCTTTCCGGCATAGGCCCCTCAGGAACTCTTCCCGGTCCCAGCCATATGTTCGCGGCACTTGCGGCAAAAGCAGGCCCGAGTTATGACCTTTCGTGATCATCAGCCCATGGCGACCGACCACGACCTCTTCCGGCTGCATCGGTTTCATCGGTGTGAGCACGCTGATCTCGATTCGCAGATCCGGCACCTCGTCAATCCTCACCGGCGGGAAGCGCTGGTCGTCGGTGGCGGCAGCTACCACCATATTCGCCACAGATTCGACGAGTGGCCGGAGCGCGAGACGCTCGCCCCGGCAGCCACGCAGCTCCCCCGAGTCACGCCGCCGTAGGGTGCTGAACGTTGCGTGGGGCTGAAGCAGCCCCTCTAAGTCGGTCTGAGACTGAGGGAGCTTGCCTTCACCCAGGTAATCGTTAAGAGTCTGCCGTGCGAGGCGAAGCAGTGTCTCTTTGTCTTCCGCACAAAGCCCCGGAGGACGTCCAGGTTCGGCTCGCGCTGTTTTATGGTTCTTGCTCAACGATCTCTGTAATTCCTCAGGCCAACTAGCAGGCTTGTCACAGCGCCGCCTGCCTTATTTATTGCGGTGGGTAGAGCCGGTAGAGCATCACATAGACAATGACGCCGCTTACCGAGACGTAAAGCCAAATCGGAAGGGCCCAGCGGGTAATTTTCACGTGTTTGTCAAACTGTGCATTCAAGGCACGATACAGCGCGGTCAATGCCAGGGGGACGATGAGGGCAGCCAGAATAATGTGGGAGATCAGGAGGGTGAAGTAGACTGGCCGAACCCAGCCCTGACCGGAGAAGGGGGTTGAGCCCACCCGGTAGTGGTGTATCAGATAGGAAACGAGGAAGAGGCAAGAGACGCCGAAGGCTGTTACCATGCAGAGCTTGTGGCCCGTCACTTTTTTGCGTCGGATCAGGAGATACCCGACCGTGAGAAGTACGGCGCTCGTCCCGTTGAGAAAGGCATTGACAGCGGGTAAGCCGGAAATGTTGTCACTTCCCTCGACCTGGGGCTGCCGGACTAATAGAATGAACGCCACACCCACGAGGACCAGCACAGAGACGAGCCCAATACCCGGAAGGACGAAGGAATCTTTCATGGCGAAATCCCTATATTGGGCTTTTTTCTTCTACCGACTTCTTATTCTCGTACCACTTATAGTTGATGTCGACATATCTTGACCACTTCTCCGGAACTTCATCTTCCGGGAAAATCGCTTCCACGGGACATTCTGGAACGCAGGCTCCGCAGTCGATGCACTCTTCGGGATCAATGTACAGCTGCTCTTCAGTTTCAAAGTCGCCTTGATCACTGCGCGGGTGAATGCAGTCCACCGGGCACACATCCACACAAGCGGTATCCTTGGTTCCGATGCAGGGTTCGCAAATGATATAGGTCATTGGCCCTGACTCCTTTCTACACCTTCAAATCTAGACAAAAAAAGTATGCCAGGATCTCTGGAAGGGGTTTCACACTCACCGGACCGCAGTTGATCCCAATCAATGTGCGAAGCCATGAATCGACACTCTGGCTTCATCCGAAGGGTCTTGAAACTTCAAAATATCGTTGAAACCAGTAATGCTCTATGGAGTTTCGGACCAGACCGCAAACCCACCTTTGAGGCTGTGAACGTTCTCAAATCCGCTCTGCCTTAGGAACTGTGTTGCCTGTACACTCCTGTCGCCATGCTCGCAGTAAACAATGATCTCGCGGTCTCGAGGCCAACTGCTAACAATTTGCTGTCCCAGTTCATTATCGACGCTTAGCGCGCCCTCAATCTTTCCCCTTTCAATTTCATGAGGCCCCCGCACATCCAAAAGAGCCAGCTCCGAGTTGGCAGATAGGTGCTCTCTTGCCTCTTGCACCGTAATCTGCAGTTCGGCGACAGGATCGTAAATCTCAACAGACTCGATCTTTTCCCCACAATACTTGTTGTAGGCGCTGGTCAGCATCTTGGTCAGGGCCTCCACGGTCTGACCCTCGATTTGGTGTCTTTCGATCATGTGCACCAGTTGCCCCTCGCGGAACAGGGCCATGCAGGGGGAAGAGGGAGGATATCCGACGAAATACTCCCTGGCCCGTGCCACGGCCTCCACGTCATTGCCGGCAAAAGCGGTGGTTAAATTTTCAGGGAGGATCTCATTCTTAAGAGATTCTACTACTGT
>JALLON010000419.1 GCA_027717925.1 Acidobacteria bacterium AH-259-G07
GGAGGTGAAAGCCCTTTCGTCCAGAGAGGAGAATCTGCGCCGGCACGCTTCAGAGCGGAGGGAATTACATCATCCTCTTGATGATCCGTTGACTCTGCTCCTGGCTTAGCCCCACCGGCCGATAGGCCATAGGGCCACCCTCGTCGAGGACAGGCTCCAGCTGGTCAAGACTGCGCTGATCTTTTTGCAGGAACAGTCCGATGTAGATCGTATCTCCCCACTGCATGGCTTTTTCGCAGGCGGCTTTCCAATCGCTGCTGTCGTGTCCCTCGTCCTCAAGTTTCTTGACACGCGGCTTGAAGAATTTGTAGTCATTGTCATGGTTGAAGGTGACACAGGGGCTGAAGATGTCAATGAGAGCAAATCCTTTGTGCTGGATCGCCTTCTTCATCAGCTCTATCAAATGCTTGCCGTCGCCAACGAAACCTCGCGCGACGAAAGTCGCGCCGTTCATGATGGCCGCCGTGATGGGATTGACCGGCAGCTCCACGCTGCCGAACGGTGTGCTCTTGGTCTTCATGTTCTGGCAGCTGGTGGGAGAAATCTGCCCTGTGGTCAAACCGTAAATCTGATTATTCATGACGAGGTAGGTCAGATCGACATTCCGGCGCGCCGTGTGTATAAAATGGTTCCCACCAATTCCGTAGCCGTCACCATCTCCACCTGTGGCAATCACGGTCAATTCATGATTCGCCATTTGCAGACCCGTCGCCACAGCCAGTGGCCGACCATGAAGCGTATGCATCCCATAAGCATTGAAGTAGCCGGGAAAGTTGGAGGAACAGCCAATTCCACTTACGATGACAATCTCATGGGGCCTGATTCCCAGTTCGGAGCAAGCTTTTTGAAGCCCCTTGAGAACCCCGAAATCGCCACAGCCCGGACACCAATCCGGATCCACTTTTCCCTTGTAATCCTGGGGCTTGAAGGAAAGAATCGATTTGTCCGCCGTTACACCTTGAGTGCTCTCTGTTAGGGTCATATTATCTCCTCTTTAAACCATGATTTCCTGAATCGGCACGGAATGATCCGTTTTCCCGGCCAGTTGCTCCAGCACCGCGTCAACGATGTGGTGGGGCATGAACGGCTCGCCGTCATACTTGCGGATATGCCCGTCGACATTGAGGCCGGTCTCACTGCGAAGGTAACGGAAGAACTGTCCTGAGTGATTGTTCTCGACCATAATCGTCCGCTTCGAGCGAGAGACGATCTCGGTTACAGCCTCTGCGTGCAAGGGAACAATCCACTTGACGGCAAGCTGATTGGCGATCACGCCCTTCTGCTCCAACAGCCCCATAGCCTCCTTGATGACGCCGTAGGTCGATCCCCATCCTATGAGTGTCACCTCAGCGTCTGCCGGACCTTCCAGCCGCGGCGGGGCGATCTCCTCGAGGACTCCTTCGAACTTCCGGGCCCTCTTTTCGACCATTTTCCGCCGCTTGTGGGGATTGGTGAACTCGTCACTGATCAAAATACCGTCCTCGTCGTGCTCGTCCGTGGCCACCACGTGGACATATCCCTCCAGGCCCGGCAAAGCGCGCGGAGAGATCCCGCTTTCTGTGTTCTCGTAGCGCAGGTACCCGTCGGTTTTCGAGGCAGTGGTGATCAATTCTCCGCGATCGATCTTTGGCTGCATGTTGATCTCTTCGGGATCAACGCTAAAGGTGCCTTCCGAGATCAGAAGATCTGAAATTACAATCCCGGGGCACTGGTACTTGTCCACCAGATTAAACAGTTCGGGAATCGTATTGAAGGCGTCCAGGGCATTTGTGGGGGCCACGATGATGCGCTGAAAGTCCCCCTGGCTGGCGCCCAGCACCTGCCACAAATCCCCCTGCTCCGTCTTGGTGGGTACACCCGTGGAGGGGCCGGCCCGCTGAACATTGATGAAGACGACCGGAACTTCCATCATTCCGGCCATTCCGATCGCCTCGGTCATCAGTGCGAAACCGCCCCCGGAAGTGGCACACATGGCCCGGCAACCGGCGTGAGCCGCTCCGATGGCCATATTCGCTACCCCGATTTCGTCCTCCACCTGCCGAACCATAATTTCCAGCTCGCGAGCATTGTTGGCCATCCAGTGCAGCACTCCGGTGGATGGACTCATCGGGTAGGCGCAGTAGAACTTGACCCCTGCGGCGGCGCCGCCCATCGCCAGGGCGTCATTCCCCGTCCAC
>JALLON010000420.1 GCA_027717925.1 Acidobacteria bacterium AH-259-G07
GAACCTTTTCGTGTTTAGACCTACCCGGGAAGTGTCCAAAACACCAGCCCAGCTGGGAATTCCGTTTGACCAGTATTTTATTGAAACTTCAGATGGCTGCCGCTTGAGCGCATGGCACATGCGACCTTCTGATCCTTTGGGCTCTGTCATCTATTTCCACGGAAATGGTGGAAATTTGGGCATTTTAAACGAGATCTTCGATTTGCTCTTCCGTTTCGGTTTGGAGGTTCTAGCCGTGGATTATCGGGGCTATGGGTGGAGTTCGGGAACTCCCAGCGAGAAAGGCCTTTATCAGGATGCGGTCGCCACCGTTCGTTACTTTCACAACCATTTGAGGGATTCAAAACTGCCCTTGCTCTACTGGGGAAGATCACTGGGCAGCTGCTTTGCCGCCTACGCGGCGAGTCAAGTTCCGCCGGACGGATTGATTCTCGAAACAGGATTTACGAGTAAGGCCTCGCTTGCCAAATATTATCCCCAGTTCCGGGCCTTTTATCCCTTTTCGCGCTGTCGTCTGGAGACGCTTCGGTATTTGAAAGATCATTTATTCCCGGTGCTGGTTATACATGGGGATCGAGATCGGACGATTCCTTCAGAAGAAGGACGTACGTTATTTGAAGGATTGACAAGACCCAAGGAGTTTTACTGCGTAAAAGGGGCTGACCACGTCAATGTTCACCGTCTCGACAGCGCTTCTTACATGAGGCGAGTGCTGCAGTTCGTAAAGCAGGTGAAACCGTCTCTGAAGCACTAAACCCCGATTCCTGTGCAGGGGTGAGCCACCGGCTCACCCGAGCCAGGCGTTTCAGCAAGAACCCAATAGGGGGTGAGCCACCGGCTCACCCGAAGCAAACATGCAGCGAGAACAGTTCAGGCGAGCCACCGGCTCGCCCCTATCCATAGGTCCCCGCACAAGTTGATAAATAATCTCGGTTATCTTCCCAACAATTTACGCAATTCATCAACCGCGTCTGGTAAAATGGCTGTTGCGTCGCCTTCGATCCGAAGATCCGCCAGATGATCTTGTGCGGTAGTGCCCTGGTTGATAATAACGTAGAGCGCCCCGTGCTCTTTGGCCGATCTCGGTATAGAGGCCGCTGGTTCCACTTCAAGAGTGGAACCAATTGCAAAAACCAGGTCAGCGCGACTGGCGGCTGCGAAAGCCCCGGTCAGTTTGTCGTAGGGCATTGCTTGCCCGAAGGAGATGGTGGCCGGTTTGAGGAATCCTCCACACTCACAGAGAGGAGGCTTACGGGTGCGTTCGAATTGTGCAAAGATGGGATCTGGATCCATGCGCTTTCCACAGGTCTGACATTCAATCTCTCGATTAGTACCGTGTAGCTCAATCACTCTCCCCTCGGGGTGTCCGGCGAGCTGATGTAATCCATCAATGTTCTGTGTCACCAGTGCATCCAGGCGGCCCATTTGGTCTAACTCGGACAGGGCCAGGTGAGCTTGATTCGGTTTGGCATCGCGAAACTGAAGCCAGCCCTCGAGTTTGAAATCCCAGTGGAGGACACGAGCTTCATACGATGTCATAAACTCGTCGTAGTAAACGGGCCGCCGGCGCTTCCACACGCCCTGAGGTCCTCGGAAATCAGGGATACCCGAACCGGTTGACATACCAGCCCCGGTGAAGACCAGGACCCGATCAGCATTTTTCAGGAGGTTGGCCAGCCGGCTTGTAGACATGATAGGAGTTCTCGTGTGTTCATTTTTCCCGATTCTCCGTTTCCAGAACGATGGTGGGCCGAATGTGATTTCTGGGAGCTACTCGGCCGATAGCGATCAACTTCTCGTTGTGAAAAAGTCGGCAAAACTCTCCTGTAAATTCAGTTTCTCGAGGAATTTCGTTTCCGTGATGGACTCGTTCCGCCTGCTGTTCATGAAGATCGATTCGGGGAAGTTCGGGCAGCAACTCTTCCATTGGATAAAGGACCTTTCGCCAGTCGTGCTCGATCTCATCGACGGGGATGGCCCGATAAAGGTTAAAGATTCCGGATCGAATGCGGCGCAGATTCTGGAGATAAGCCCCACAGCTCAGCGCTTCTCCTATTTCATGGGCCAGAGCACGAATGTAGGTGCCTGTTGAGCAATGAACTCGAAGACTCCAGATTGCTTCGGTTTGTTCAAGCAGCTCGAGTCGATAAACATGGACGGTTCGCCAGGGGCG
>JALLON010000421.1 GCA_027717925.1 Acidobacteria bacterium AH-259-G07
TGTCATTTTCTGTCAGTCTGTATGTGGTAATATTTAGTCGCATGCAGAAAAGGGGCCGAGACGCCGAACTGAGCCGATTGCGACTGGCTTTGCGGCGTCATCTGGACGAACTCAAGAAGGCGGTGAAGGTGGTCATGGCCCGGGGAGCGCTGGTCAAGGGGAATGTCTATGAGCTGGCCCGCAAGTGCGGAAAGCCCAACTGTGCTTGTCAGCGCGGCCAGCTGCACCGTAGCATGGTGCTGAGCTCCAGCGAGCGAGGGAAAACCCGCCTGCGGGTGCTTCCCGCGGGACGGGTGGCCGAGATCCGCCAGAAAAGTGAAGCGTACTTGCGACTTCGCCGGGCTCGGGCCCAGGTGACCAAGAGCGGGAGGGAGATCGTGGCCGGCATCGACCGGATCGAGCAGTTGCGGCGCGAGGACATCTAGCATGGAGCCGACCGCGCCCACTTCAGTGGCCTGGCTTTTTGAGCGCAACGACGCGCTCGTGCTGGAGGCGTTTCGGCGCGGCGAGTTTGATTACCTGGAAGGGGTGGGCGAAGTGTGCGAGGCCGACTTCTTTCGGGCCATCACCCAGAAAAAAGTGCTGGAGAAACTGGCCGACACCTATCCCTCTCCCTGCCGCAAACACGATGTGCCGCTGTGGGTCTATCTGGCCAGCGACATCTCCATGCGCTTTCACGGGGTGCATCATTTTCACGCCTTTCCGTACGTGGTGCGCTCCGGCGGGCTGGTGCAGGCCTTTGGGCCCCGCATGGGACACAAAGCGACGCACCCGCAGACGGGCGACGTGTCGCTGCGCTGCCAAGGCTTCAATCACAAAAACGACTACGATCGCCAGACCCCCTGTGATCAGGACTATTTGCGCAAGATGGCCCGGCGCACCGATGCGGGCTTGCTTCAGAGCTGGTTTAATCGCGACGTGGTGGGCATCTTCCAGCAGCACCACGCCTTGGACCGGGAGGGGATTTTTATTGGGGATGCCACCTACCTGTTTGTGCCTGACAACCCCAACTACGAGGGCTCGGCGCGGCTTCTCTTCGATGAACACAACCATCCGGTCGACAGCGGCAAGTTGACAGCCCAGGAGCGTGCCGGCTGCGTGTGGCGCCGCTGCTATAAGCTGGTGAGCCTGATCCACACCAACCGCGCCGGCCAGTTTTTTCTCTATGCGGGCCTGGAGGTGACCTCCGGCCAAGACCATGAAAGTCCCATTCTCTGGCGCTTGGTGGAAGACTTTGTCCGCTTCCATGGTCGAGGGGTGATGAAACGATTAATTCTCGACCGCGGTTTTCTGGATGGAGCGGCGATCGCTCGCTGTCACCAGCAGTGGGGCATCCGGGTGCTCATTCCCGCCCGGCGCAATCAGGATATTTACCAGGACGTGGTGGGGCTGGCTGAAGCGGATCAACTGACGTTTCGGCCCTGGGAGCCTGCCGCCCCCGCGCCTCGGCCGGTGCCGGTGCATCGCCCCGAGCGCGTGCGCAAGCGCGAAGCGGCCCGGCAGAAAACACTGGCCCAACGCCGAGCCGAAGCGCCCCGTTCCCCTACGGATCCCTCGAGGGTGCGCCTGCGCTCCGAGATCGCTGCTGTCTCCGGACTCGAGACTTATTCCGCCTGCCCGATTTCTCTGCAGGCCATCGTCAATCGAGAGGTATATGCCGATGGCCACCACGAATACTGGGTGTTGCTCGATACCGGACCCGTCTCGGATCCGGCCTGCAGCCGCCAGGACTACCGGCTGCGCACCACCATTGAAGAACGGCATCGGCAACTGAAAGGTTTCTCCGACTTGGAGGATTTCTCCTCGCGCTCTTTTAATCTCGTCGTCAATCAAGTGGTTTTCGTGCTGCTCACCTATAGTTTGCTGCAGTGGTATTTGCTGCGCACCGATCGAAAGGAACTCAATGGCAAAACCCGCCCGCGCACCCTGGATCTGCTGCGCCCCACCACCACGGTCATTCTCATCTACTGGCAGGGCTATGTCGCCTCTCTGACGCCGCTCCAGCACCAGCAACTGCTGCTCACACTCAGCGAGACGGCCCGCAAGAAAATTCTAGCCAAGACCCGACGACTACGCCGCACTCTGGTACACCAACTGGAGCGTGCTCGGGCACCGTAGTTTTTCCCGCCTTTAGGCGAACCCCGTTGTAGACCTCACCGCTCTGATTCCCCC
>JALLON010000422.1 GCA_027717925.1 Acidobacteria bacterium AH-259-G07
GGATTTTGCGTGAGGTGTGGGACGCGGGTTTTGGCGGTTTTGTGATGAGTTTTGCTCGGTGTTGCTTGGTTTTGCGAGGTTTTTTTGGGGGGGGGGGGTTATGATCAGACGAGTGAAGTCAGCCGGGTGTTGAGTGCCGCCTGTACTTCCAAAAAATGGGTAGAAAAAAGCGCATCAAAATCAAGGAATTTAATCTTCGCAGCGACAGGATAGAACGGCTGACGAAGCGTTGGTCGCCGTATACGTATAAATTAGAGAATCCTGATAGCGTGAAGGATATTCTGCCAGTTCCAGACGAGTACCTGGAGAAATGCAACAGAGTGCTCATCCTTTCCTCGGGAATTGGCAGCTCCTTGTATTATGGAGCGACACTCTTCCGTATAGACCGAGATGAGATTGACCAGGACCCTTTCATAGTGGCTTTCAGCAACGATGATCCAATAAGCGGCCAAGCTCTACAGATTCACCATGCAGATTATCCGTCTCGGACTGCTGTCCAAACGCGGGAATTTCAAAGGGGTGTCGTAGTAAGTGGAGTGGCAACGGACGTTCGCATTCCTGGATTGCCAAAGAAGGATTCAGGACGTATCGAAGAATTGCAAGGGGTGGAAAGAGCGGGCTTTGATTATGCGTTTCAGCAAGCAGTTCGGATCGCCATCGTATCAACAGAAAAAGAGCAAGCCGAAGACGATGAATGACCCTTCCATTTCCATTCGTCCTTGGACATAAGCAAATAAAAAACCTAACAAAGCGGTCAGGACGGACGCTCGTACCTCGCGCCGCTTACCGCCAACGTTAGAGCTATCAACATGCAAGAGATCAACTTAAATAGCTGGGAAGAATTCGAAGAGCAGATCAAAAGACTCGAGAACAATCGCCTTCAACAAGAATCCGCGTCTAAATTCCTTTATCGTGGGCAAGATGATCATACTTGGAGTCTTTTGACCACCCTTGAGAAGAATTGGCAAGAAGAAGAAGGACTTTCGTTGAAGAGATACCACCACTTGATTTTTGTGGTAAAGCCACAGATTGAGTCTTTTACCGGAGTCAATTGGAACATACTGTCATACCCAGACCAATTCGAAAAATGGCTTAACGAAAACGACACGCTTATGCCAGATGCATTTGGTTGTTCCATCGACTTTCAAGATACCTATAGCTACATGGTGTACCTTCGGCATTATGGTTTTCCGTCACCCTTTCTTGATTGGAGCAGCTCACCATACATTGCGGCTTACTTTGCATTTAGACAGGTCTTACGGCGCAAGGACAATGTGTCGATTTACGTTTTCTTGGAGTCTGCAAGCCCAATTGGATTAAAGAGTGGGTGCAGCGACAAACCATATATTTACAGGTTCGGTCCTTATGTGCGGACAGATCGAAGGCATTTTCTTCAACAGAGCCAATATACGATATGCATCATGCATAACGGCGAGTGGCAATACGCACCACACGAAGATGCGTTCGCTCTATGTGATACAGATCAAGACCTTCTATGGAAGTTCAATATACCCTATTCGGAAAGGTTGAAGGTTTTGAGACTGCTGGACGGTTACAATATAAATGCCTTGTCACTGTTTGGTTCGGAAGAGAGTCTCATGGAGACCATGTCATTGCGGGAGATTAACCTTAGAGACAGGGAGCTCTAACCTGTCAGTCCAGCGGACTCGCAGGGCTGGCCGCTGATCTTGGACACCTTAGGCCTCGTTGAGCAGCGTGCCATATGAGAGAGATGGCTGCGGGGTTGTCGTTGACAAGGGGACAGAAAAAAGCCAGCAGAATTGCTGGCTTTATGATTAAAGAGCTATTTGAACCAATGTCTCTTTGATTTCTTTTCTTCAGGGACCAGGCTCTTCAGGTTTTTCTTTCTGTGTCAAGTATTAGCTTTCTGAACTCCTGGAGGTTTTCTTCTAACGTCTGGAGATTCTCTTGCAACGTGAAGAATAACCTCACGCTGGCTTCATCCTGCTCGGCAAGTAACCTTTTAACCCTCCTACGGAGTAGATTCTCCTCATCCTCGGGCTCACCCTGCGGAAACTGGAACAACTCTGCCAACGTAATATGGAACGCTTTGGAAAGTTTGGCTAAGTTTTTCAGGGAGACGTTTCGTGATTTCGCTAATGTAAAAGTGACCCACTTTTGGGGCGAGTGATCACGCAAAAG
>JALLON010000423.1 GCA_027717925.1 Acidobacteria bacterium AH-259-G07
CTCCGCTGGTTTTGAGAGATATTGAAGGCTATCCCGTTAAGCAGATTGCCTCCCTCCTGGGACTGAAGGAGGCAACTGCCAAAACCCGAGTTCATCGGGCTCGGCTGTTCCTGCGAGAGAAATTGATCAAGTACTTTGAGGGCCAAGCATGAGAACTTTATTTAACTGTAAAGAATGTGTGGACTTGCTGATGGATTACCTGGAGGGGAACCTCGATCCTGAGATCCAGAAAAAGCTTGACCAACATTTTGCTGCCTGCCCTCCTTGCGTCAAGTTCCTGGATTCCTATCGAGCCTGCTCAGAAATGGCGCAGCAGCTGAAAGATCAGCAAGTTCGGATTCCATTGGAATTGGAGAATCGTCTCAAGGCCTTCCTCAAAGAGGAGATCAAGAAGGTATAGATGTGCTCAGCCGCGGTCGGCGCTCATCAGGTCGTTGCCTGCAAGAGACCGGGCACCTGTCATGTTTCGCACACCTGTCACGTTTTACGCAGCAAGACATAAATGGCACCCACCCCACCATCAACTGGGCGCGCCGATGTATAAGCGATCAAGTAACGGGACGTACGTTTCTGTGACAACCATCGAGGAATTTGTCTTTTGAGCACCGGGATGTAATTGGGCGAATTCTTTCCCTTACCGTGAATGATGCGGACGCAGGTCAAATTCTTGCGACTGCACTCTTGAATGAACTGCTTGATCTGGTCGCGTGCTTCCCGCTGAGAAAGCCCGTGCAAATCCAACTCCGCCTGGACAGAGAATTCCCCTTCTCTCAGCTTCTTCAGCAGCAGCTGGTTCCACTCCTGTGGACCACCTTCAACGTAGCCGGCCTTATAAAAGCTCTCGACTTTTTCCTCCTCCAGAAAACGCTTCAGCATATCTCGAGGCAAAACAACCTGTCCTTGTGTTCTTAATTTTCTCCTTCTGCTTTCTTCCCCTCTTTGGCTCTCTTGTTCTACGCGAAGCGTTTGTTCTTTTGCTTTCCCATTGAGCGGCTCCACTTTGGCCATGGCCTTGCGGAACAACTCGTCATCATCCAGATCTTCCTCCATTTCCAGCGCTGGGGGGTTGTGTTTGTGATAGAGGATCGAATCGTCTTTCACTTTCGTCCCTCCTCTTGCAGAAGTGCCGGATTGCAAACGCAAAGGGTGGATCATGCTTATTTATACCAAAAAAGGGCGAATAATTTTTGACTAACATTAGCCACAGCCGGTCTTCGCGCTGGCAGGAAGTCTCTCAAATTCAGCCCTGGCATGAATTTGACCGCCCTTCTGCTATACTACGGCCTGATCGGTTTCTGTGGCGTGATCAGTTTTGGGGGCGGTTAGCTCAGCTGGAAGAGCGCCTCCCTTACAAGGAGGAGGTCACTGGTTCGAGCCCAGTACCGCCCACTATTTATTTTCAACAACTTAACAGGAATCAAAGATGCGGAAAACGGAGTTAAATCAGTATAGGGTAACGCCTGGGGTAACAATCGGGGCTTGCTTGCCATCCTCACAGCCTTCCTTTCTCGCCAGGGTCATTTCTCCTTTTCCCGTGCATTTCACTACACTTTTTTCAGTAGCAAAACAGAAGGGGATAAATAAGCTTCCCGGCACAGGTCAATTAGGTCCCTGCTGTGATTGACGCACGATCCGGTTCAGTTGCAGGAACTCCTCGTGGATTCTGAGATACTCGTCGGTTGTGCCGCATTTCTCGAAATCACCACGGAGTCCGCACATTTCCAACAAGAGGCGACAACTGAAGGTGAGAGCTGTATTCTGCGATCGAGGGTCTTGACGCGGATTTGGGTGAACGTCTTCTGGGTCATCCTTAAACAGCCGCAATCCGGTGAGGCCGCCGTGACTTGCACTTGAAAGGGTGCTGTAAAACTGATCTGGTTTATTCCAGTATCCGTGAAAGATGTGCATGGGACCACCTCTGAACTCTGGATTCCACCAGAACGTCCTCAACTTCTGTCGGAAGATGAAGGCTTTCCCTCTTTCCTGTAGCTTCTGATCGACCTTCCCGAGTTCGGCCAAGGCTCTGTCGACTTCTGCCCTTATACTCTCTCGCTCTTGATCTGAGAGAGAAGCATCCGCAAGTCGAACCTTGGCCCACGAAAGAAGGTACTTGAAGCCCATAAAGTCAGCATGCTCGTCCGGGTCCTTGCCAGCT
>JALLON010000424.1 GCA_027717925.1 Acidobacteria bacterium AH-259-G07
GATTGAATGCTAAAAGTTAAACTCATCCATGACAGTGTCAGGTATCACCACTTGACATTGCGCTTGAGCTTGCGAAGCTTTAGCATCTGATCCAGGCACTTCCGCTACCAACTGGAAGTCATGGGTGTAGTCTACAAGGCGGAAGACACGCGGTATGGATATGCGAAGTCCAAAACATCAAAAGGCACGGAAGGATGACGAAAAACAAATTCTGGTGGTCGGTATCTCTGGCAGCATGAGAGACAGTAGCTACACCCGCATGGCTGTGATGATCGCGCTGCGGGGCGCTCAGCAAGTCGGTGCCCGGACGCAACTAATCGACCTGAGAGATTACCATCTCGCCTTTTTTGACGGGAGAGAGGATGAAAGCAGCTATCCTGAGGATGTATTTAGGCTGCGCAAAGGGGTAAAGGCGGCGCAAGGGCTGATTTTAGCAACCCCAGAATATCATGGGAGCTTGAGCGGCGTATTGAAGAACGCTCTAGATCTGATGGGTTTTGACGAGATAGAGGGCAAGATGATCGGTCTTGTTGGTGTGGCCGGGGGACGGATGGGTGCTGCCAATGCTTTAAACAGCTTGCGAACTATCGGTCGAACGCTTCACGCTTGGGTGATCCCGGAACAAGTGTCGATCCCAGAAGTACGGAAGGTATTTGATGAGTCGGGGAACCTCAAAGATCCCGAACTCGAGAAGAGGGTGAAGGAAGTAGGACGCCAGGTCGCGCGCTTCGCCTATCTGCACACGTCTGAGAAGGCTGCGGAGTTTCTTAGACTTTGGGAAGACACTCCAGTAAACCCCGGAGGTTGAGCGTGGTACCCTTTCAGCAGGCAGGAATACCGGGGAGCCTCCGCGGGTTACGGCAAAATCAGCTAGGCTGGACTAACAACAGAATCGAAACGAAGGATAAGTCATTTAGCTTCGGTCGCGTCGATCGGTCAAAACCCTAACGACCTTAGGGCTGCCGCGTCCGCTTTCCAGTCCCTCATAACGGACCCAAAAATGGGGTGGGGCAACCGTAAACCAGAAATAGGTATCAGGAACAAGAACCTTAAACAGATCTAAAAAGCCCAAGTCAATGTCCATCTTGACCTTGTAGCAATCGAAATCTCCTGCCGGTGTTTTGACCTTCTCACGTCCTTCAATCTTAAAAGTAACCTTGTAAAGTTCTGGTGCGTTGGTCAGCAGATGGACTGTCAAGGGCCTCGGAGAATCATAAGGAAGCGCCCGCAGAGCTGTGGCGATTCCATCCGTAGTCAGCGTGTCCAGCGGTACCTTCAACACTTCTTCAGTACGGTGATTTCCAACATGGTCGATCCGTTCAAATTGGGCAATATTTTTGTCCCAATCGAGACTGAATCGCTCGGTAACCAAAAGGTTGCCCTCTAAATCGGTGAACCTCTTTTCATAGCTCTGGGGACAAAACCGATTCTCATATCTCCACAGCGACTCCAGCTTCCAGCGGACAGGGTGCTTAAAGGGACTATAGCGGCCTTCGCCAGTCTCTGTAAAACTCACCATCGGCTGCCCACTTAAGGTGATTTGTTGCAAATTCCATTTGGCTCTCCAGCGCTCGTTTCCATCTTCGTCATAGGTGATGAGCGCCCCTGCTTCAGCAGATTTGAGAGCTGGAATGGGCAGCAGGGACAAAGCGGCCAGAAGCCCGAACGTACTGACGCCAAAGGCTGTCTGTGTTCGAAGTACGCTCACATAGACTCCTTTGCCAATAACTTATCCCAGTTGACGCTCTCACAGGCTGCTGACGCTGAGATCGCCAAAGGCGTCCCATATATGTGATAAAACCGCCACAGTCGTCGCGCGACCAGGCCGTCGCCGTGGCTTTGACCGCACACCCAACATAACAGACCCACGACCAATAGAAACAAGAACCAACTCCTCACATATTAATACATTCTCGATAGCAGCTTCAGGCGTTTATTTCCACCTGGGTTAGTGTTAGAAGACAAATATTCTGAGTGCTGCCTTCCTAACTAGAAAAGACACACTGAGTTTTTCTTTTTCCGCCAGTTTCTGCAAGAGAAAAATGCATCTCGCCTCACTTTGTTCTTTCAGGTGCAGTTCTAATCTGCTGGTGTTGAGTGAACCCTCTCGTGTACTGTTTAGGGGTCCGACTTTCGATTTAT
>JALLON010000425.1 GCA_027717925.1 Acidobacteria bacterium AH-259-G07
TCCAGGGAAGTGTCCTCTGCCAGAAAGACTTCACCCATGCCACCTTCGCCGAGCTTTTCTAGGATTTTGTAATGGGAGATGGTCTTGCCCATCACGTTGACCCTTTTTAGGTTGTCAGATGTGATTTTTGTTAAATCTTAGACCCTTGGGGGTTTGAAGGCAATATCAACTGGTTTATATATTAATCGGAAAGATAGAGGGGGCTGTTTAACCTAGTTCTTGGTAGCTTGTATCGAGACGGTCATGGTGTCCCTCAAGACTACGGTAAAGCACTGGAATACTATCGAAAAGCGGCCGAACAGGGTCACGCGGGAAGCACAATTTGGCCTCGGAGTCCTGTATTACAAGGGGTGGGGAGTTGCGCAAGACTACCAAAAAGCAGGCGAGTGGTACCAGCAAGCAGCAAACCAAGACAATCCAGAAGCTCAGAACAATCTGGCCAATCTGTATGCGGAAGGACTAGGTGTACTTCAGGACTTCGTTCAAGCCTACATGTGGTTCACTCTAGCGGCTAGGAACTGGCAGGGGGCAAGGGATGCTGGGATTGTACGGAAGAAGCGAATCGAAGAAGTAGGGGAGGGGTGGAGTCCTCTGGAAGCCCGAGAACTCATTGCGCAGAAGATGACACCAGAACAAATCGCTAAGGCTGAGAAACTAATACGAAGATGGACTTTACCGCAGCAGGTCGATTCTCGCACGGGAAACAAGCACACAACTAGACCGAAATGACCTCAGGTAGGACCAGCGGAGCGCGGTTGAATACGTTTCTTCATAAATATCGTCCTCAACTGGTTCGACCAGGAACTCAAGCGCCTAGCGCCGACGGGGGAGTGATTTAGCCTGCTGTATGGTTACTAGGATAGACCCATATATCTTTTGACTTTCCATATAAAACCAGCCATTAAGATTAGGGGGCAAAAATGAGGAGCACTCACTGAAAAACGACCAGTTCAGAGAGATTAATGTCCGTGCCTCCGGATCCTTCGTAGGGTTCCCCTTCCACCACGACGCGGATCGTGTGCTCCCCGACATCCAAACCGAACGCGTGCCATACCGATTCACGACTCTTACGGTTCGGCTCGTCCGGGTAAACGTCGATCGTTCGATCGAGTTTCCCGTCGAGGTAAACGTTGGCCGTTCCTCCGTCAGGCAAGAAATTCCCAATTACAATCGCTCCCGTCCCTTCGAACGTGATGGCCGTTTCGGCACCTTTCTTGCCACTGGTCTTTGAAACGTATTCTGTCCCTCTCCGGCTATAAGTTTCCTCGGACCAATTTCCTTTCCATTTCCAGCGTGGATCGCCCACCGATATGCGCTCGACAGGTTCCCCATAGTCGTCCCAGATTTCCAGTTTGGCTGGTACAGTCAGCTGCTTTTTGACGAGCAGGCGATCCTCTTCGACGCGTCCCCCGTGCCGTTCGGCCATCGCCACGGCTCGTTTCTGGGTGTCGTCGACGATGGTTCGGAACGAGAAGTCCGTGTAGCTGAACTTCTCATTCGCGATGGCCTCGATGCCGCTCTTGTAGTGATCTGGGATGCCTTCGTATCCCAAAACGACACCCAGGATGCCGACGGCGTTCGACGGGTTACAATCGGAGTCTTGACCGCAACGGGTGGAGATACGCAAGGTTTTCTCGAAATCGCCCTCGCCGTAAAGCAATCCCAATGCGATGTAGGCACCGTTCAGCTTGGCATCGATATTAAATGGGTGCAGCGCCCCGGCGGGACAGGGTTCACGCTTGTTCCACTTTTCCTCGACCAAGTTCCACACTTTGATCCAGTCTGTGGGATGCTCCTCGGACCACGTGATGACGTCGGAGATCAGTTGCGTGTAGGGACTTTCGTTGGGCAAGCAAGCCTTGCCCGCTTCGACGAGCTTTTTCGGATCGTCCTCGAAGAACGCAGCGGCATACATGCAACTGACGAACATTCCGCCGTAGATTCCATCGCCATAGTTCATCACCCGGCCGGCGCGATAACAGAGGTCATTCGCCGCTTGTGGAAGTCCGGGCGTCATCAGGCCGACGAAGTCCGCTTCGATCTGAAAGTCGATGTCATTGGCGTGTGCGTTGTATTTGGGTGTGCCGCTCAGGGTGGCTGGCACCCCCCGCTTCAGGGCTCGGCGCGCCGAC
>JALLON010000426.1 GCA_027717925.1 Acidobacteria bacterium AH-259-G07
GCCTTGCCGGCGAGCAGCTGCTAAGTCGAACTGGGTAATAATGGTCCGTTCGGGGGAGACGGACCAACCTCCCAAGATGTCTCTAATGGATCACGCGTCCGACTTCGATAAAGTGCCAAAGCCCTCGGGAATTAAGAAGAAAGTGGATCGGCAGACCGGGATGATCCGCTATGACAACGAACAACAGTTTAAAGAAGATCTGAAGCGGGACAAGCAATTCAGAGAGTATGCCGAAAAGCACGGTTTAAAACTGGACAGCCGAGGATTCCTAATAAACCAGGACGGCCAGCGATTCTATTCCGACCTGGATCTTTATGACGTTTTTGATGCTGCCACCGGACAACAGGTGAGGCTCGGGAGCGGCAGGACCCAGGAAGAAGGGCTGGAGTACCGAAGCAAGCTGGACCAGTTGATTAATATCATGTACGATCTCGGGATTGACTACGCTCTTATCCAGCATGGTGCCGACCGACAATGGGTTAAGCACAAGCCCAAGGAGGAGAGAATCACGGTTTTTCTCCCTGACGGCAGAGTACAAATCCTCCCCGACTATGCTGCGGTCAGTGAATATATCGCCCGGGTTCAGCGGGGAGAATGGAGATGAGGTGATCATCAATTTTGTACTTTGGGCAGAGCGTCTCACAAGAACAGTAAGTTGAAGGAGCGGTGCCATGCCTCCGGCTGCACGAATAACTGACATGCACACCTGCCCCATGGTCACAGGTCTTGTGCCACATGTGGGCGGTCCGATTCTCCCTCCTGGATGTCCAACGGTTCTGATTGGCTTCCTACCAGCAGCGCGCGTTGGGGACATGGCGACCTGCGTGGGCCCGCCCGACGTGATAGCCAAGGGGTCGCCGACCGTCTTGATTGGCAATATGATGGCAGCCCGAATAGGTGACACGACGGTGCACGGCGGCGTCATCGTCGCCGGTCACCCCACAGTTCTAATCGGGGAGGCAGGGGCCGGCGGGGGAGGCGCTCCAGCAGGCGCTTTTAAAAAGGCCGCCCAGTCTGGCACCGCCCTCGTATGCAAAGGCCCCTGCGAGGGTTGCGGGCAGCTTTAAAGAAGCGTTTTCTGGGTTTCGTCCTAACTTCCCAGGAGACCCTTACACAACCGCACCGAAAAACCCTCAGATTCAGCTCTCAAAACGATGCGTCTTCGTGAAGAGCAACTGAATACCCTGGCCAAAGCTCGAGCCCAGGCCCTGCGCGAAGCTGAACTGCAGGCCTTCCGGGAACGAGGAATCAAGGCAGACCTGGACCGCAAGAGTGGCGAGGTCCTTTTGAAGGACGCCGCTGGCGGAACTGCAAAGATAACACCACAACCGGACGGCGTCACGCTCACCTCCGGAGAGGGTCGTATCACTCGGTTCGAGTATGATGAGCAACAACGACTCACGGCTTTGACAGACCCGGCTGGTCTGCGAGTGAGCTTCGAGCATGACGAGAAAGGTCGTCTGGTAGCCATCCACCGGGGCCGGTTGAGTACTCACCACTTCATCCCATCTAGCTTGTGCAGCGAGCCTCCTGGCCCTCCTTGCGATCAAGCCGCCAACTCCGGCCGTCACGGCGCCGATGGCACCGCCAATCACGACGTTCGTGACGAAGTCTCCCGCAGTCATTGGGTTTCCGGTCAAGGCTGCTTCGGCGCACTGCTCGGCTGCGGAGGAAACCACGCCACTTAGCGCGCCGGCGCCTGCAAGACCGGCCAGGGTGGTGGCACCGGCCGCGGCCTCGACGGCGGCTCCCACGCCGCCTCCGATCGCACCGATGGCACCCCCGATAGCTGCCGCTTTGAGAATACCCCCGACACTGTAACCTTCTTGCTCTCCCCTCTCGATTGCCTTTTTTTGTCGATAACCCTCAATAGCCGCCCCGATTGCGGCACCAATAACTGCCCCGACAATGATCGCCGTGAAGATGAACTCTCCAGTTGGTCGGTGTGGAGACGCCCTCCACTCAGATCCGGTATGCCTACGATGCCTTTGGTCGCCGGATCAGCAAAGAGCGGGATGGAAAGCTCACACGCTACGTTTGGGCCGGCCATCAGCTGCTGTCAGAGATAACCACTGACGGGGAAAAGACGACCCGCACCGACTACCTGATGTTTCCCGAACGTCCCTTCCCCC
>JALLON010000427.1 GCA_027717925.1 Acidobacteria bacterium AH-259-G07
AAAAGAAGATCCCATAAAGGGGATGTCACCCCAAAGCAATTATCGTCGTCGACGAAGTGGTGATAAAAGTGCCGGCGGCGTTGGTACCTCAGCAGGCCGTTACTGCTAATGCTCAGATGTAATCGGTAGTGTACGGATTCATAGTAGAGAAACCCCAGCCAAATTCCGATGAGCAATCCAACAGCTGCAAAGAAACCTCCCGCTAATGTATAAAGGGGTCCCAACAATAAAGCGGAAACGGGCAAGCTGTAAATGGGTCGAACCAAGATTTTGTCAGGATTTCTAGAATCTCCGTGATGGCTTAGATGAAGTTGTTGTAGTATCCGCCTCATTTTGGGATTCTGAGTAGCCCAGTGAAAGAAAAAACGGTGTAAAACATATTCCAGCAAGCTCCACATAAGCAGGCCGATGGGAACCAGCCAAAGCAGAGTGTTCCACTTGAGGTCTTCGCCGGACACGGATGAAAGGTACAAAAGACAGCAGGCAAGGGAGGGGTAAATCCAGAATGAAGCAAAGCGGTCCAAGGCCATTGCTTCTATTATATTCCTACCAAGCCGAGGAAGCACTTTGAGACAATCACCCACAAAGGACGGACTACTGTTTGGTCCGGCAAAAGACCACTGGATCGAAATCGATGGGGTTGGGATCCATTACCTGGCGGCGGGGGAAACAGGCTCTTGTGTGGTTCTGCTTCACGGTGGGAGTGCCGATTCAGCTTCCCTTTCCTGGTGGTCGAGTATCGGCCCGTTTTCCCAAGCCTACCGGGTTTTCGCTCCGGATCTACCCGGGTACGGCAAGAGTGACAAACCGAATATTAATTACACGACTGAGTATTACACGCACTTCCTCGAACGCTTCGTTCAAAACCTGGGCCTGAATCAGTTTTGTCTCGTCGGGCTTTCAATGGGAGGACAGATTTCTTTAAACTTTACTCTTCAATTTCCCCAGAGAGTTGAAAAGCTGGTTTTGGTCAGCAGTGCCGGCTTCGGCACGCGTTTGCGGTGGCAGATTCTGGCTAAACTGATGGTCAAAATGCCCTGGCTCCATGCAAGGGTAAGAAAGGTCGCTAGTCGCAGTCGGGAAACTATAAAATTGATCCTGCGATATATCGTTTACAATTCCGAAGTGATTACTGAAGATCTGGCGGAGGAGATTTTTGCAGCTATCTCGACTCCGGGGACGGGACGAGCCTGGAGATCCTACCTGGAGAACGAAATGGATTGGTCCGGTTTTCGCAGCAATTTCCTGAGCAGGCTGGGCGAAATCACCGTACCCACATTGGTCGTTCACGGATCAGATGACAAATTGGTCCCGGTAAAGTGGGCAAGGACAGCTCAGAAGTTGATTCCAGATTCCAGGTTGTGCATTCTGCAGCAATGCGGGCATTGGCCTCAGAGAGAGAAACCAGTCGAGTTCCATCGGGCCGCCCTCAACTTTCTGAAGAAATAAGTCGGACTTTGAAGGAATGTGAAAATTGCTGACCCAGTGGTCTTTGGGGATAAGGAGACAAGGAGACAAGGGGACAAGGGGGTCAGGGGGTCAGCAATTTTCTTTGGAGGTGATCAGATGAGAAAACTGTTTCTTTTCTTTGTATTTCTTTTCTTTGTAACACTGTCCTTCTCTTTTTACGGTCCAGCCCAAGACCTGCCCCACATTCTCCTCACCAATGACGACGGCATTGATGCTCCCGGGTTGTCAGCCATGTACAAGGCTCTGAGGCGAGCCGGCAAAGTGACCGTGGCAGCTCCGGTCACTAATCAGAGTGGTACCAGCCATGGGTTGACCACGGGACGCAATCCAATTTTTGTGACCACCTGGACGGATGACCAGGGCTCTGTTTGGCATGCCATCACCGCCCGGCCAGCCACTTGCGTCAGTCTGGCACTGGAAAGTCTACTGTCCGAGACCCCGGATATTGTGGTTTCGGGAGGCAACTATGGTGTGAATCTTGGCCTGGTGACTTATTACTCCGGCACTGTGGGTGCGGCCCGTGAGGCTGCCTTTAAGGGAATTCCCTCTATCGCCGTTTCCGTTCAGGCCGGCTCGCAAATGGACTTTGACGGCGCAGCAGAGTTCACAGCCCACCTGGTGGAAAGGTATTTGAAAGAGAAGCTTCCACCCAAAACCT
>JALLON010000428.1 GCA_027717925.1 Acidobacteria bacterium AH-259-G07
AACAACCACTGCTGCCCCAAAAGCGACAAGAACAATATTGATGTATTTCATGCTCTTTTTATCCTTCGATCCGGTTCTCAACTCTTTCGAGACCTTGCCTGGCGTAAGTATTCTCGGGATTGAGTCGCAGAGCTTTCCGGTAAAGAAGACGTGCCACCCCTAATGCTCGTCGAACCTCGGCGCAATAGCCAAGAGCAGCATAGCTGAGATCGTCCTGCGGGTCTAAATCCCGAGCCGTTTCAAACTCCACCTCCGCCTGTTTGTTTTTGCCTTCACGGGCCAGCGCCACACCGAGGTTGTAATGGGCACGAGCCTTACCCGGACTTTTCAAGACCGTATCTTGCCACAGGGCAAGATCATCGGTCCAAATCTGATTGCGAGCCACCGTGAGGGGCACCAGGAAGACCAGCAATGGAGCTGCGACCGCCAACTTCAGACTCATGGGCATACTTCCAAGGTACTTGTAAAAGACCCAACTGGCCATGAGGGTAAAGCCGGCTAAGGCCAGGTAAGCACGACTTTCATTCAATATGTCGGAGTTCGGTACTAGAAGCGACGGAGTAAGCATGGCCGCCATCCAAAGAAACCCCAATGCGGGAATCGGGTATCTTTGTCGCAAACGAAATGCCAGGATGCACAGGCCCAGAAAAGAAAAAATTGCAAGTGCCCACATCCACCGAGAGGGTGAAGTCAGGTCATAATCGAGATTCAGCCCTATTGGCCAAACCATCAGAGAAAAGTATTTCCAAAAAGCCACGGGTTGGAGAAGCCAATATGCAAAAGGATCTGGATGACTCCATCCTATTTCTCTGGGGGTGTACTTTAACAGCGAATAGACTAACGCAGCCGTGTTTGCCAAGGCTAAAATAACTGGGCCTTTCCAGTGAGCTCGACTCAAGAAGATCAAGGGAATGAATAGGACAATCGCTTCAGATCGGCCCCATATCGCCAACTGAAGACAGAGCAGGCCTGCCCACGGATGCCTTCTGGCCACAAGTAATGATGCCAATCCAAGAACAGCCATGAGGAGAACGGAGCGTGACCAGATATAGTTGACCGTTTGAGTCTGTAAAGGATGGATGGCGAACAGAAGAGCACAGCCAAATGCCAAAAGTCGCTGTCCGAATAATTGAAAAACCAAGAGGAAAATCTCCGCAACGACAAGTGCGTGTAAAGCAACACTGACGAAATGGTAACTGAAAGGCTCGTCTTTAAAAAAAAGGTAATTCCAATAGAAGGTCCATAATGTCAGGGGACGGCCACCGTATTGATCCAAGAAAGAACCGTAGGAAAAGTCAGAGGTGTTGATGCGAGGACTCTCCAGTAAGAGAGGAAAATCATCAAAGTGAAAGGCACCCGGAAAAGAGTTCAGATAGACTAGGCCGGTTACTAGAACCAATATGAGACAAAGCCACAGACGCCGCATATGTAATAGGATAGGATGCGCCCCATAGGGGAAAGTTTAGAGGGGGGCCGTGTCTTTAAAATTTAAATTTTGAGGTGGAGGAAGGGGTCAGACCTTGAGTTTTGCGTTTTTGGACCCAAAAACGCAAAACTCTCCTTCCTCCACCTCATGGCCCCCCAAGGATATGCAAATCAATCGCAAACATCTCTATTCCGGTAAGATCGTCGACCTGATCGTTGACACCATTGAAGTCAAGGGAAAGCAATACATCCGCGAGGTCGTTCGACACCCCGGCGGAGTTGTAATACTTGCTCAGCTTGAGGATGGGCGGATTCCCTTCGTACGCCAGCTTCGCTACCCCATGGACAAAGTGCTACTGGAGCTGCCGGCGGGCAAGCTTGATCCGGGCGAAGAGCCCGAGGTCAGTGCAAGGCGGGAATTGGAAGAGGAGACCGGCCTGCGAGCAGAGTTCCTCGAGCACATCTTTAGCTTTTATCCCACTCCGGGATTTTGTGATGAGTTTTTGCATCTCTACTACACCAATCGGGTCCAAGAGACTTCCACTAACCTGGAGCAGGATGAGGACATCGTCGTGGAGTTCTATCGTTTGGAGGAGGCTATTGACATGAGTCTTCGCGGTGAGATCATTGACGCCAAAACACTGTTGGCCCTGTTCTGGCTGTATTGGAAAAAGTTGAGAGGCGCCGAGCAATGAAAAAG
>JALLON010000043.1 GCA_027717925.1 Acidobacteria bacterium AH-259-G07
AAGAGCGGATAGGACGCCCTGAACGAAAGGGGCTTCGATGGGCGGTGTTGTTGGTGCCGACTGTGATTCTTTTAGCATGGGTCGGCTGGTGGTTATTTCGAGGGGAAATACCCTCTGTTGCACCCGGAGAGATCACTTCGATTGCAGTGCTTCCGCTCGATAATCTTATGGGAGATCCCGAGCAGGATTACTTTGTGGACGGCATGCACGAGGCACTCATTACCGATCTATCCAAGATCGGGGCTTTGAAGATCATTTCGCGTACCTCAGTCATGCGCTACAAAGAAAGGAACAAGTCAGTGCCCGAGATTGCGCGGGAGCTGGGAGTGGATGCTGTGGTTGAAGGCTCGGTGCTGCGGGCAGGCAATCGGGTGCGGATCACGGCCCAGCTGATCCACGGCACGACGGATGAGCATTTGTGGGCCGAGAGTTACCAGCACGACCTGAGCGACATCTTAGCGTTGCAGAGCGAGGTAGCGCGGGCCATTGCTCAGGAGATTCAGATCAAGTTGACACCGGAGGAGCAGCAGCACCTGGCCAGTGTGCAGCCTGTGAATCCCGAAGCCCACGAAGCTTATCTCAGGGGCCGCTACTACTGGAATAAGCGGTCGAGAGAGGGATTCAAGAAAGGCCTCGATTACTTCCAGCAAGCAGCGGAGATAGACCCGGACTATGCACTAGCCCACGCAGGTTTAGCTGATTCGTACATTTTGCTTGCAGCCTCCAATCAACTTCGCCCGCACGAGGCGTTCCCGAAAGCCAGAGAGGCTGTGACAAAGGCCTTAGCCATAAACGAGACCCTTGCCGAAGCCCACGCCTCTTTAGCGCGGATTCTGTCGGATTATGATTGGAACTGGACGGGTGCAGAGCGGGAATTGAAGCGAGCCCTTGAGCTGAATCCCGGCTATGCGATGGCACACACGTGGTATGGAGAATTTCTATCGTTTATGGGTCGGCACGAGGAAGCCATTGCAGAGGCGAAAAAAGCCCGAGAGCTTGATCCCCTCTCGCTGGTCATCAACGCCTTCGTGGGAACCGCCTTAAAAAACGCACGACGGTATGATGAGGCGATAGAGCAGTACAACAAAACGCTTGAACTAGATCCGAACTACGGCTACGGCAGACGTCATCTTATACAGAGCTATCTGCACAAAGGCATGTTCGAAGAAGCCATTACGTTGCTGCGAGAACGGCCGGGGTCGGCGCTCCTCGGCTGCGCCTATGCAATGGCAGGTCAGAGAGAAGAGGCGTTAAGGATCGTGGCTGAGTTGGAGCAAGTCTCGAAGGAAAGGTATGTCAGCGGTATGCCATGGCTATACACTGCCCTGGGTGACAAGGATCGGGCATTCGAGTGGCTGGAGCGAGCCTATAACCGGCGCTATCGGGGGTTAATTTCTCTCAGAGTCCAGGCAATGGCTGACCCCCTCCGCTCCGACCCTCGCTTCCAAGACCTGCTGCGCCGCATGGGGTTGGAGCCCTAATAGGCAGACAAACTTCACAAGCCCCCTTTTGTCAGTTTTGTCAGTTCCATAGCCGTCCGGAAGTGACCCTCCATTTTTACCTAAAGGAAGTCAATCACCTCATCGCACGTCGGGGTCGGAACAACTACCGCGAAGCTGCCCGGTACCTGAAAGAGATCCGTAAACTCTTTGACCACTTGGAACAGGGGGGAAGCTGGCAGCAGACCATCACCGAAATCCGCTCCCGGCACAACAACAATCTCCCCGCACTCCAGGACGAACTCGCCCGGGTCGGGTTCTGAGGACTCAAGCTGGAAATTCTCCACGACATCCGGACCGGTAATGAACGAACGGCCCTTATGGGGTCGACTCATTTGCGAGTTCGCCGCTCCCATCTGCTTTACTTTGAAGTTTTACAAACATTTCTTTACCATAACAGGATGGCAACTGTTAGCACGAAGGGCCAGATTACAGTCCCTAAAGCGCTTCGGGAGAAGCTTGGATTGCGTGCGGGCACGCGGTTGGAATTTCACATTGAGGAAGGAAAGCTGGTGGCTCAAAAGGTCGTGGAGAAGGATCCTTTTGAGACTTGGGTGGGTCGGGCAAAGTCCCGTTTCAGCAAAACAACCGATGAGACTGTCAATGAGCTGCGCGGAGGCCCTCCTGAGAGGTGGGTGCGAAAGCACGCTAAAGAGCGACGAAAAGCTTGATTACGGCCCTTGACAGCAACATTCTGATCGATGTCTTGATCCAGGATCCTGTTTGGGAGGAACGTTCGCATCAAACCCTCATCCGGGCGACGGCCGAGGGAGCTCTTGTCATTCACGAAGTTGTAGTCGCCGAGATCGCTTCGTGCTTTGCTACACAAGCAGAGCTCAAAGAAAGTCTGGACGAAGTCCCCATCCGCATTGCTGAATCCTCGCTGGAAAGTGCGTTCGCCGCGGGCAAGGCCCACCAGGAATATCGACGTCAGGGCGGGCGGCGGGAGCGGATGCTGGCCGACTTCATCATCGGTGCCCACGCAAGCCTAAGCGCTGATCGTCTCCTCACGCGTAATCGTGGGTACTATCGGACCTACTTTCCAGACTTACAGCTCCTGGAGCCCTGAGGGCTCGTTCGTCCCGATCTTTGTTCTCGGTACCCCTGGGCAATCTCATCTGGCGTGTTCATGCCCAGGAGCGGATGTCGCAGAGAAATATCCGGCGGGACGACATCAACTTGGCCATCAAAGGTGGTA
The DNA here is from genome assembly GCA_027717925.1 of Acidobacteria bacterium AH-259-G07. Classification (GTDB taxonomy): domain Bacteria; phylum Acidobacteriota; class UBA6911; order RPQK01; family JADFOI01; genus JALLOL01. Next base: position 2,698 of record JALLON010000043.1, read on the forward strand.
AGATCATCAAGCGGTATGAATCAGATAAGCCCTTTCGCAGCTATCTCATTACCGGGACGAGTGGTGAACGGATGCTCCACGTGCTAGTGGGATGGGACGATAGTACCGAGATGGCCTATATGATTACGGTCTATGAACCGGATCAGTAGCCATCATAGAAAGGACGCGAACGTATGAGCGAGGTCAGTAAATGCGCATTGTGTGGGGGGAACCTGAGGGCAGGTAAAACGACTTACAGCGTGGACTACGGCCAGGGCGTGCTCGTGGTTCGAAACGTACCGGCTGAAGTGTGTGAACAGTGTGGAGAAAGTTGGATCAGCGACGCGATGTCGGCTCGCCTCGAGGAACTCACGTCCGAGGCTAAAGAAAGAAAGCTACAAATTGAAGTGATCGATCTAGCAGCCTGAAGCAATACTTTTAGCAACACAATTAGTCTGATCAGATCCAAATTGAACCCTCCGCCGGTCCGAAAGCCTCTTGGGCCATGCCTTTGAAAGTAGGGGTGGGCTGGCTTTAGGTATTCTACACCTATAGCAGGCCCCCGTATCTCAGGTGGGAACCCCGAAGTGTCACCCTTTTTTGTCCCCCGGTGCGGTTCCGAATTCTTCCTAATACTTCGGGTTTCGACGGAGCGGAAGGCCCGCTAAAATGGTTGTGTTTCCTAAGGTTTCCTAAGGATTTGGGTTTAGATCCATTCGACTTCTAATCCGTAGGTCGCAGGTTCCGCTGCCCAGAAGGGACCCTGGGTTGAGAATCATGTCGGGGGAGTCGCCTACAATTAGCCGCAGTCCAAAAAAATCCAATGCGGAGGAAACAGGAGGAGAAGACGTGGTCTTGAAAGCTGCCGACCAGCCGCGTGTAGTAATGGATTCGCTGCCGCCGATAAGCCACACTTTGAAACTGGTCTGCAGGGACTGTGGCAAGGCAGGAGTCTATGATGTGGGACACATCTTTGTGGACTCCGACAAGGACGCACACGGCACGTGGCAGACCCAGTTTTCCAACTACTTCCGCTGCCGCAGCTGTGGTTGGCCCGGACCCTGGGATATTGCCGATTATTTGAAGCTAATAGCGTTGACGCTGAAGTCGAGGGTAGTTAGTGATGTCGGGTTGTATTGGGGGGCGCTACAGCTTTTTGACGGAACGCGCTTGCAGACTCCGGCCATGGCTGAAGAATATCTAAAGGATCTGATTCGGAAAGATCCCGACAGTGCGTTTCTGCACACCCGACTTGGCAATTTGTTTCGCCGTTGCGGCCAAAATGAGGCGGCGAGTGAGCACTATCAGGAGGCTGTACAACTGGATCCGAACGACATTGAAGCCCATCATCACCTGAACCAGTTCGCGGGGCGTAAAAGTCGTTACCAGGACGCACTGCAGCACAGCGGCGTGATCATTCATTCCATTATGACCGGAGGCGCAAGAGCGGAGTCTGACGCACTGACGAAATTTGTTCTTAACTCAACCCTGAGCCGTCTCCGGGAGCAGCGCAGGCAGTTCATCGCCGCCATAAATGGGAATGGGGAAGTTCACCCTGGCTCGCCTGCATTTAAACTAATCGAGCGGGTCCTCAACGAAGAAGGTGACGACCAGGAGATCGTGGAAGGGCTTTACGCCACATGTTTGGGTGAAGTCGAACCAAGGGAGGACGCCCGTGAATTAGCTCCAGACCTGTCTCCTGAGTTGTGCTCCCAAATCTTGGAAGGGGCTTTGATCAGGGCGGAAGAGGTCAACCCCCAAATGAGCGTCCGCTCTTTCGTAGACGCAGGTGTTCAGTACCGCGTGCTAGATCAGTACTGTCTTAACCCCGATTGTGATTGCGAGCCGTACGTGGCATTATCCTTTTCCCCTGTTCCAGCCAAGGTCCAACGAAAGAGTGGAGGACTGAAGCTTGAGCCTGTCCTTTATCTGCACTATGAATGTCGCACCGATCGCGTGCTGGTCAAAGAGTCCAGCATGACTCGGAAGGCAAGACGGAGGCTTTGGCGAAAGTTTAAGGCTCAGTGTGGCGATATTGTCGGTGCGTATTCTCAACGGCGTAAAGAGTTGCGGGATCTAGCTCGTCAATCCTTACTCTCTCACGACATGTGGTCGCCGGATGAGATTGATACGGGGCATTCCCGTCAAGGGAAGCCTGCGTCCAATAGGGCCGACGAACTGATTTGCTCCTTAAATGAGCTCATCAAACGCGAGAATCTGGACCCCGACCAGCTATCCGTCGCTTTTAGAATGGCTGAGGGCGGGAAACCACAAATACCCAGTCGGAATATTATCGATTTCTATGACGGGGAGAAAGTGGCTCAATGGCGCGTTGACTCCCTGCAGGAGCTATTTCGCGGCAACCAAGAGCCTCCGCCGGACCGTGAGATGGAGCAATATCCGCCTGAATACGTTGATTTCTTTTACCTGATCGAACGACATCTGATCACCATTTGCGAGAGGATAAAGCCTCCACCGGATGAGGAATTCATCCGTATTTTTTCGGCCGTGCGGAAACGGCCCGACGGGCGGAGCTTGGGACTGGTCCACGATGCGGTTTGGCAGTGCGCGTGTCTGGCCCTTGGGTTGAGACCTTACAGCGAGGCAGAATTTAAAGCCGTTCTTGGCCAGTTAGCGCGCTCAGCCCGCCACTGGAAGGAAGGGTTTGCTTCGCGAAACTACATCTCATATCTGCGTTCCACACTCTGCTGACGCTGCCGATGTCCCCGGCTTGAGCCTCCTGAACCGCGGCCGGGGCCTTGTTGGCGGGACGGCTAGATCTGTATTACAAATAATGTTATTGGTATTACAGAAGGAGCGCGCCATGATCAAAAGTGTACGCCTCGACCCGGAACTCGAAACGAAGTTGGAGCGCTCGGCACGCACGCTCAATGTTTCTCAGTCCGAATTCATCCGAGAGGCGGTGGCAGGAGGATGCGATGAGGTTTTAGCGGTCTCCCTTGCCGATCGCCTCAAGGCCGTCATCGGTGTCATCGAGAGCTCCGGAGGCCGTGCCGCCGACACAGGGGCTGCATTTCGCCGGATTCTCTCAAGGAAGCGCACAGAATGATACTGACCGACGCGGGACCTTGCGGGGGTCTCGGTCGCGCGCCTTCTCAGATCGGCGCTTCCGCCGCTTGGTGACGAGCCGCTGTGAGAAATGCGGGTTAGTGTTGGTCTCTAAGAGGGGAACTCAAACCCTTTTTCTGTGAAAAGTCTCAGGCAAGCGTCCACTACTTCTGGATCGTACAGAATGCCTTTATTCTTTGAGATTTCCTCCAAGGCTTTATCTATGCCGAAAGCAGGTCGGTAAGGGCGAGGAGAGACCATTGCTTCGACGACATCTGCCACTCCTAGAATCCTTGCCTCTAGCATGATCTCCCCATTTGCGAGACCTTCAGGATATCCCGATCCATCCATTCTTTCATGATGTTGAAGGACTATTCTGGCAACCGGCCAAGGAAACTCTATTTCCATCAATATGTCATAGCCTACTTTGGGGTGAGCCCTGATAATCTCATATTCGTGTGCCCCTAACTCGGCAGTTTTACTCAAGATGCCAGCCGGTATTTGTATTTCGCCGATATCACGGAGCAGCGCAGCTACCTTCAGTCCTCGGATCCGCTCCTTCGAAAGACCCATTTCATCGGCTATAGCCCCGGCTAAATGTGCTGTACGCCGTTCGTAAGCGGCCTTGTATGGATGTTTTAATTCTGCGATCATAGCCATCGACTCAAGCTCGAACTCCAGGTGGAGTTTCTGCAAGGTTTTCTGGCGTCGCTCCTTTGTTGCTTTCAGCTCATTTTCTTCTGCCCGTAACTCCGCTTCCAACTCAGCAACCCGGCGGGACATTTGGTTCAGTGCAATGATGAGTTGTTCTGTGGTCTTATCTACTTTTGGTGCGTTGTTTCGCATAGCAAAAGACCCTGTCTCGCGGGCTTTGTAGAGACAAGAGAGAGCACTGTCAAAAACTTTTGGTATATCCGATATTCTTGAAAACCCCGTCCTATCCGAAAATTGAGTCGAGACCGCTCCAGGCCCAACCTTCCAGCATGGCCTCAAACAAGATTGGCCAAAACTCTTCCAGCACCTCCTGCTGCGAGGCAGGTTCTTCGTATTCAGGGAGGAGATACAGGTGCGGCTCCCTTCGCAGATTCTCAAAGACGGACTCAGCAAGCCCCTCGGCATCGTCTGTCTTGGCCCATTCTAGATACGGTCGAAGTGGCTTCACGATTACCGCGGAGCGATTGAGCGGATGGCACCGCAGGATCGTGTCCGGCGTCACGATAGTGGCCACTCGATTGAGTGTTTCACATAAAATTATTGAAGAACCGAATCACTGTTATTAAAAGCAATATTTCGAAAAAAGTTGGATGAGTTGTTTGTTCAGCTCTTCTAACTTTTCTCCTTCCTCGCTCAGCTTCCTCAGCTGCCGCTGATAGATGGCCTTGTCGCTAGGGACATGCTTTGCTAGACCGGATATCCGTAAGTGAAGAACTGCCAAATCGTAATCGATTTCTTGTGACAGATTTTCCAACGCGGTCCTGTGGACTAGAATCAACTCTTTAAATATCTTCCACTGTCGAAACTGGCTAAGGTAGATCCCAGCCGACTGGATGTCTCTGATCAGAGCTTCTTCTTGGAGCAAATATTGGGCTTGAACGAAAGGGACCCCGTTCAAAAGAATAAGACGCTCTGCTATTAAATGGAGTTGGACAGAGAGCAGATGGAAGGGATTATCTTCAGCTTTCATTTCTACACCCCTCGCCTGGCGTTCCTCTTGCGCTGCTTCCCTTTCTTTTAATGGCTTATCGCCGCTCTCAATGGCGTTGGCACAGGAAGGCGGGCCGTATCGGGCGGGCCGTTTATCGGCTTCGGCAGAAATCAAAGTGCGGAAAACAGGAATCAGCTTCTGTCTGACCTTCTCTACCGGTTCCTCGAATTTCACGCCAAAGGAGCCGGCGTGTCCATCTTCTATGACCTCCCAGATAGTGTGAATAACTTCGGAAGTGATCCTGGCGTGCAACACGACATCTTCTTGCTTGGCTTCAAATGCAACAATGATTAAGGCGCCCTCTGGAGGGACGGCATTCACCTGGGTAATTAATGCTCCACCTAAGCAGATATTGGTGATTTTCCCCGTGATTTTCCATTCCTTCCACTGCGCTGTACACGGGATAGAAACCTCCCAGCGTTTAAACTTGCGCCTATCCTTCATTCTCTTTGTATTGAGCCAAAAAGTCGACAAGCCGAATCTGATCTTGCTCTTCCAACTGAAGGAACTGCACCCCAACTGAATTGAGATATTTTCCGTCGCGTTCGATCCGTTCGGATCGAACAACCCACCCGGAGGCATTCACTTGCTCTGGTGAGTGCAGTTGAAGATTCATCTCCAAGGTATCTTAAGCTCAGACCTGCGGTCTCCAGTGCTTTTTGGCCACGGTCATTCCTTGTACCAGTGCTGCATCAGCGATCTCCCGTTTTGTTTTTTTGCATTGCAAATATTAAAGAACTGTCTGACAAACATGGATTTTCCTCAAGAAAATTTGGCATTTCCAAACAAAAGAGGTTTAAATAACCCAAGGGATTCAATCTCCCTGGTATATCCAATATTCTTGAAAGCCCTCCAGAAGTGGTTTGGGCTTCAACGAATATGGTCTACTGAGAGGGATTTCGATGACCTTGGAGGTCAATTATGCGCAGTACCAGTATGACGAAAGGGAAGCTTTTGCCGTTTGGCGGTTTGTCGGTTTGTCGGTTTAGTCGGTTTAAATAAACTTGCCGTTTGTGGCGTTCTTTGAGTATCATAACTCGTCTATTTTTTTGGGGGAGACTACAAACAAGGGGATAGAGGATGGCTGCGAAAAACAAGATCAATGAATTGGTGCGGCGAAAAATTCGGGAGCTGCGAAAAGCCAAGGAGATGAAGATCCGGCAGATCGCTACTCGAGCGGGAATGCCCTACAGCTCCTATGCCTCCATGGAGTGTGGTTTTTATAACATTAAACTGGACAACCTCTTTCTTATTCTAGGCGCGCTCGACGTTGACATTCGCGAAGTTTGGCCGCCCGAGACAGTAGCGTCGCAAGTCGCTGAGGCTAAGCTTTACTTACAGAGAATTCAGCAGTTTCGGCTCGGCGAAATTATTTCCCTGTCTGAGGCTGAAGGGGCGGCGCTCTTCGTTGTGAAAGGTCAAAAGTGCAGGCCTTTGCTCCACCAGGGACTGAGTGATTTTCTGTTGGATCGGTTGATTTTTTACCTGGAAGATGGGTTGTCCTACCAGCATGGGATCTGGTTTCGCAAGAGCTTTTCCGGGAAAACCTTCCACTTCTTTCTCAAAGGCGAGAGCTGCCCGGATTTCTTAGCAAAGCTGATTGGGAAATACCTGGCTTTGTGGGTCGAGATTTACCGCGAGGCCTAGCCCAATTCGATTTTCTCCAGTCTTCGGAACAAGGCGAGTTCCAATCCGGACAGAAAACGCAAATCATTGCGACTGCACAACAGGCGTGCCTTCAGCCGCATCACAAAGTAGCTTAAAAAGAACGCGCCCGCGAAAATAAGCGAAACCGGGTCGAGCTTCCTGGAACGCAGCAGGGCCATTACATCTTCCCTTAGATAGCTGGAGAAATCCAGGAAAAGACGCTGGCGGGATTCTGGCTCCCGGAGAAGCAAACGAACGTCTGGGGCATCGATTAGCCGGAGAACGTGTGCCAGGTGGAGCTCCAGGTGCTCCAAAAGACGGATTTCCGATTCATCCCATCGCAGCGACGAGAACTGAAGATAAAAAAGACACCCTCCCACAACGACAAGAACCGCCGTTGCATAAAGCAGAATGATTGATAAAGCATCGTTCATCTTCGATTTAGGAGAACCGCTTTGAGAACCTGGTATAGTTTTCGATTTACCGCCTCCATTCGATGCTGGTAGGAGGGATCAAGATAAGCAATTGGCCGATATTCCCATAATGTGTGGCTGAACACAATCAGCGCCACAAGGTAGATGAACTGTACAAAGAACCAGAAGAACTGGGATGATGATTGAGCAAAGGCGAATCCGATGAAATTGATGGCCTGACAGCCCACGATCAAGGACAGCCCCAATAGAATTCCTTTCAAATTCTGCCCCAAATCGATCTCCGCTCGAGCATATATCGCCTTCCGGCAAACCAAAAGGCACAGCGCCATTTGAAGAAACAATGTCAAGATGTGGTACTGATAAAACAATTTCAGTGTAAGGGCACCCCATGCCACGGGAACGGTCAGAACACCTGCGATTATGGCTAAGCGAAAGCAATCTCTCCAAGAAGTTTTGGTATGTCCGGTAATTCGCCGGTAGATGTCCCACAAGATCCAGGTTTGCAGGAGTGGCATCAAGAAGGTGGGAAGGGCGTAGGCATGGTAGTAGTAAGCGGAGCTTTCCCCGAACGTCAACGCCACCATCCTCCGCAGCAACGAGACTGTTAGTTGAAATCCCACGTAGCCGTACAAAACTGGATACGCGACCAGCACTCTGTTCCTTATTATTCCGCGGACCAGGATTCCAACCATTAGGGTGTCACTGGCTAGCCACATTATTGAAGTGGGAGACATTGCGAGAAAAAAGACTAGCCGAGGTTGCGAAGCAGATCAAGCCTTTCCAAAAAATCAAGGTTTTTTAGAGTAACCAAACATTAAACCCCTTCCTTTTCGGACATTCCAAAAACCGTTTGTCCCTTCCCCTTTGACCCTCACAATCCACTGCCATCCATTCTGAGAAAGGAGGGGATGATGTTTTTTTGGTTTTTTCTGTTTTTTTCACTGGTGACCCTATGGGCTGGCTCAGTGTCTAAACAGCCCATCAATGACAGTGCACAACCGCCGAGCATCGAGGTCAGCACCAACCTTTGTTGTGGTGCCGGCGGTCCGCCGGATCCACCACCGCGACCGAGATAGGCACTTGGTGGGGGCAGACGTGGGAGCGTCTGCCCCTGGTGCTTATTGAATTTGCACAATTTCTTGGAAAGTGCAGTACGAAGTTCCGCTGACTTCAGGGACTAGTGTGGTTCACGGATATCTTTCGTTTCTGAGGGTCCAACCACAAGCCGCTACGCCGCACTCGGTCCACACATCCACACGGCAATTGCTCTTTCAGAACAACCTTTTTCAAGCATCTTTCATCTCCCGACAAGCGAAAAGAGGGAGAACTCAGTTCAGAAATGGGTCGTTTTGGCGAGTCCTAACTGTGCTGTGTGCTCTGATCGTTGGAAATCCCTGTTTGGCTGAGGAAAAAGAGATCGCAACTCAACAGGAGGGTCAAAAGAGAAACATTCTGCCAGCCTTTCGCATCGAAAAAGCGTCCACAGCACCGGTCATTGACGGGATACTGGAGGACGAAGTCTGGAAGCCTCCTCCTCTGGAGTTGGGAGACTGGATCTCTTACGACCCTTTGTACGGTGAGACAATACAACAGCGCACTCAAGTATGGGTGAGCTACGACGGCAGACATCTGTACTTTGCCTTCCGGTGCTTCGACCCCGAGCCCTCAAAGATCAAGACGACCGTCAGTCGCCGTGACAACATGTGGAAGGACGATTGGGTCGGTCTTAGCCTGGACCCCCTGGGCAGCGGTCAGGGCTCGTACGATATGTTTGTCAATCCCAGCGGGATTCAGGGCGACATCCTCACCAGCAGTGCCTCGGGCAAGAAGCTATCTTTCGACTGGGTATGGGACAGCGCGGGAAAACTCGACGACCAGGGTTACAGCGTCGAGATGCGTCTTCCCCTTCAGAGCATCCGCTTCAAAAGCGGCAGCGAGGCACACATGGGGATTTTGTTTTGGCGCAGGGTCAGCCGTTTGGGAATATCCGTCTCCTGGCCGGACATCCCTCCTGGTGGCCAGTGGATCTTTGGCCGTCATGCCACCTTGCTTTTCGACAACCTAAAACAGCCGGCGATGCTTGAATTCATCCCCAGTGTGACCTATTCATTGAACCAGAGCCGAGCCACACCGCACAAGTGGGCCCGGCAAGACTCGATCGGGGAGGCCGGGCTAAGTATGAAGTGGGGCATTACTTCATCGATCACGCTTGAAGGCACTATCAATCCCGATTTTAGCCAGGTGGAGAGTGACGCTTTTCAGGTAGAGGTCAACCGGCGTTTTCCCATCTTCTTCTCCGAGAAGAGGCCTTTTTTCATGGAGGGAATGGGAATCTTCGATCTAGCCGGCGCACTCGGTCGTGACAGCAATATGAGGGCCGCCGTTCATACACGTCGCATCGCCGATCCCAGCTTTGGGCTCAAGGCTTCGGGAACCGTGGGGCGACTGACTTTCGGTATCCTGTCGGCCTCCGACGAAGCGCCTGGGCGGATTTTCAACGGTGCCGAGGCCAATCCCTACCTGGGAAAAAACAAGTCTTTTAACGTGGCCCGTGTTCGCTTCAGCCTGGGAGCTTCGCAACATGTGGGCGCCATCTTTACCGATACCGAATTTGCCCGAGGGCACAACCGCGTGGCTGGAGGCGACTTCAGCTTTCGATTGGGCCAGCAGCAGCAAGTCAGTGGAGCTGTTCTCCAATCCGGGGTTGTCTCACCCGATGGAGGCGTCAGTAAGAGCGGTCTTGCTGCACAAACTTTGTATGTTTATAACACCAAGCGGTTGGAAGTGTTCAGCCAGTTTGAACACTTCGCCCAGGATTTTCAAATGGACACCGCGTTTTACAACCGCACAGGGATCACCAACGCATGGCTATACGCGGGTGTTAGCTTTTATCCCGACAAGGAAAAGCATCCCTGGTTGAAGCGAGTGATCCCCCTCTTTTACACTCAATACGGACATGACCAGGCAGCCGGCGGAAACGAGTCATTGGCGCTCCTGGGTCTCATGCTGAGGTTTACGCGACAGGGTTTTCTCCGCATCGACTATGGCAAGGGAAAAGAACCCTGGGCCGGCAGGATTTTTCGAAGAGACGCCACCCGCATTATGGGAGGCGCTCAGCTAACCAGGTGGCTCAACATCGCCAGCTGGTCCCGTCTTGGTTATGCTGTCTTCTATGATCCGAGCAACCCTTTCCAGGGGGAATCTCGATCGCATTCTTTCAGAGTTTCCTTACAGCCGAACACAAAAATCAGCCAGGGTATTTCCCTACAACACGTCGGCTTTCGCCGGGCTGTGAGTGGAGAACCCGTTTTTTCAGTGAATATATGGGACTCCCGGACTACCTACCAATTTAACCCACACTTCTTCTTGCGGGCCATTTTAAGAATTGACAGTGCAAAAAAGCGAGCTTTAACCGATTTTTTGGCTTCCTACGAGCTCGTTCCTGGAACCGTGGTGTATGCCGGCTATGGTTCGCTGATTGAGAAACGAACCTGGAGCAATAACGCCTGGTTGGACGGCGAAGGTGACTATTTGACTACCA
>JALLON010000430.1 GCA_027717925.1 Acidobacteria bacterium AH-259-G07
TAATCTCTCACCTCCGATCTCGGTGTTTTCCGTATGCCAACAAGTCCGGACAGACGGGCCCTGAGCCTTCGCGTCCTTCGCGCCTTGGCGGTTCCCTAACGCCCGGCAAGAATTCAAACCGCAAAGACGCCAAGAACGCCAAGGGCGACGCCATTTTACCCCGGTCCATATTCTCTGTACAGTTGTAGCAGCTTGCCTGAGGTTTGCCTCCAATCAAATCTGTGTACAGAATAAAAGAGTGATCCCGGCTGGACTGCAAGTTCTTAGCTTGACACTGACTGCGGCGATCCGTTAGCTTGAGCGAAACTATGCGATCCAGTGATATACACCAGGCCGCGGTGAAGGCCTTCAAACAGGGACTGCTGAACAGCCCACTTGGCAATCGCATCATGAAGATCATCCTGTTCGGCAGTTGGGCCAAGGGCACGGCTCAGGAAAAAAGCGATCTGGACATCTTGGTTGTCGCCAACGCCGGCGATGGGCTTTCGGAGTTGATTGCCGATCTAGCTCTCGAGATCCAAATGGAGTACCAGATCGGCATCGAACCCGTAACGATCTCCCTGCATGAGCTGTTTCCCCTGCAATCTTACTTCCTTTTCAATACCATGAGCTATGGGCAGGAGGTGTACGCCGTGTCAGGTGAGACATTGAAGACAGAAGAAAGAAAAAACCTGCTGAACCTGGCTGACGAGTACCTTACCGGGGCTGAGCATGCGGCGGAGCATGAATATTGGAGATTGGCCATTGATGCTGCCTACAACGCGGCTGAGCTGGCGGTTAAATCCCTCATCCTCAAACTCGACGACGACCTTCCAGGGTCTCATGGAGGGCTGGTCGGTCGATTTGGCGAGCTATATATCAAAACCGGCCTGTATGAGAGAGCTCTGGGCCGAAAGCTCAATCAGGTCCTGCAGCTGCGTAATCAAGCCAGATACAAGTACCAAGCTGCGATCAAGCAAGATGATGCTGACGCCTCCATCCGATTGGCGAAAGCGCTCATGGAATTGGGGGAAAAAGACCTCAAATGATGCAGTCATACTGTGCGAGGAACAAGAATTCAAACCGCAAAGACGCCAAGAACGCCAAGGCTAAGAGGCCAAAACAGCTTGCAGGCACTCGGCGGCTGCGGGCAGCCGGTCTTGAAAGAGCCAGTCGGCCTGGAGCCAGAGCCCCGGGACGGCCCGGCATTCGGCTGTCCCGCCGCTCAGACGCTCGACCTCATATGGCCTTGCCTCCAGGCGATGCACGGTGATCTCTTTACGCTCGGCATCAACCGCCCAGTACTCGCGAATGCCGGCCTGGGCGTAGTCCTGCGGCTTTTCCTTGAGGTCAATGGTTCGCGTTGAGGGGCTCACCACCTCCTCCCGCACGAACTCCCAGATCCGGTCCTCCGGCGCTTCCTCCAGATAGCGCTCCAGGGTCCAGCCTCCCAACCGGATGACATAAGGCCCCGGCACCGGCAAGGCCCTATACAAGAGACAGAGCACTCCGAGGCGGGTAGAGGGTGGTTCAGCTTAATGCCAAGGAGAATCCAGTCTTCTAAGGTGGAGCGGAGCTCCTCCTCGCACTCTTTTAGGGTATTGCCGTCTTAGCGTCCTTTGCGTCTTGGCGGTTCCCCTAGCTGTGGAGCCCGTCTTCTTGCCAATCGTCACGTTTCAGGGCACGTATGAGGTCGTTAGCAGTTAGGTTCTTTATCTGGTCCCAGACACTCTTGGGGAAGGCCATTCTACGGTTAGCTGACATACCATCCAAGCCGGGACATTAGGAAAAGCTTCTTTCCGCTCAACCGTGAAATCTGGGCCGACGGGTATTGGCTCTCCATGCTTTTGAAGGGAGTCTAGGTAGACCAAAACAGCTTCGGCAGCATTCTTTGATGATGCCCAATCGATCCGACGAGATATAGAGAAGTACAGGGTCTGGATGACCAGCAGGATCCCCGCCCCGCGGTACGCGCTAGGCCCGTCACACGTATTCCAGATTCGGATCGTTCACGATGTAGGCCAATCGCTGCCCCAGATAGGGCAGTTCGGGCAATTGGTGCCATTCCCGCAAGAGGTGATAGGCGGGGGACGTCAAGAGCCGGCAGGCATCCACGGCTTCGCGCCAGTGGGGGCGACGAATCTG
>JALLON010000431.1 GCA_027717925.1 Acidobacteria bacterium AH-259-G07
GAGGTTGTGGAGGAACTCATCAAGGCCGGAGCGGATTTCCGTACCCCATTGGACTCCGGGTTTACGCCTCTGTTGTTTGCTGTGAGGGAAGGCCGGATCGACGTTGTGCGGGCCCTGCTGAAGGCGGGGGCGGACGTGAACGAGACCATACACCGGAAGGATCCCAAGCAGCGGCGTGGCTACGGAGGGCGCCTGCCCCGGGTTGGCACCAGTGCGTTGCTCTTGGCGGTCACGAACGCTCACTTCGAACTGGCGGCAACTCTGCTGGACGCCGGCGCGGATCCGAATGCCGACCTGCCGGGTTACACGGCCCTGCACGTGATTACGCGGGTCCGCAAACCGGGTGTCGGTGATAACGATCCAGCTCCCGAAGGGTCCGGAAACATGAGCAGTATCGAGTTCGTCAAGAAGCTTGCGGCGCATGGAGCGGACTTGAACGCGAGGATGACGAAGCAGGTGAGATTGGGCAATACACGTCTGAATGAGTTCGGGGCGACACCTTTCCTGCTGGCTGCCCAAACCGCGGACGCCGAGTTGATGAGGACGCTGGCCCAGTTAGGCGCTGATCCGCTGCTGCCGAATGCAGACAACAGCACGCCTCTGATGGTGGCGGCCGGACTCCCAACGCGTTCTCCCGGCGAGGACGCCGGAACAGAGAGCGAAGTGTTGGAGGCGGTGCAAGTGGCATTGGATCTCGGCGGCGCCGTGAATGCGGTCGATGACAACGGTGAAACCGCCATGCATGGCGCAGCCTACAAGAACCTCTCTAAGGTCGTGGAGTTCCTCGCCGATCAGGGCGCCAAGATCGAAATCTGGAATCAGAAAAACAAGTACGGATGGACGCCCTTAGTGATCGCCAAGGGTTACAGACACGGGAACTTTAAGCCTTCGCCCGTGACAGTGGCCGCACTTCATCGAGTGATGATCGCCGCAGGCGTATCTCCGCCGACAGAACCTGAAAAGTCAGAGAACCTGAGCCCATACTAGGCCGTTCGCCAGCGGCGAAGCTATTAGGCCTCCTATCGCCCCGATGCGGGTTTCAACGCCTCGTCGCTCCCTTCCTCCTCCCCGCCGAAAACCGGCCGCAGCGGCCTCGATTGCCTCACAGTCCACAACAGAATGGTCACTTAATGAGTTTGGTGTTGGGGAACTGTGCGTACCATCCGAACCAGAAGGCTTGCTGCGCGGATAGGCGAGGCAAAAGCTTCTCAGGGTTGCTTTCCAAAACCAAGGCGCTTTCAGTCACCTGCCAGGTTCGACCCTGGGCATCCTCGACACGATCATCATCTAGGCGGCGAGTAAATCGCTCACTACCCGTATTGTAGACTCGGTTGGCACCTTCGGGACTGGTGATCACTACCACTTCCTGGCCGGCTGCCTGAGTATGGTAGACGGGATGCTTTTCGAGGAACTCCGCTGAAATTGCAAGTGGCACCCGCTCATTTTTCTCCCCCGATGGGGGGGTTAGAAGCATCACCAAGACCTCCTGCTTGTTCTTGAGACGGTGATCCTCTTTCGAGACCGGGAACATCAGACGGTCCGTTGAGAAGTACTTGCGATAAGCCGCACCTTCAGAATAATCACGCTTGTAGCCCGTATCGAGCGACAGAACCGTGGTATCCGGATGTTTCGCCTTCCACTCTCCCCAGGTCGTTGTCACGACCGGGTATGAGCGAAGCTGCAAACCGGATCCAACCAACTTGCCAATCACGGGTTTCCCTTCCAGGCTGGACCAAAGACTCATGGACTCTTCGTCAAACATCAGTTTATTGGACCGGTAAAGGAGTCCGCTGGTTCCGAACTTTCGAACCCGGCCTCCCACTTCACTGTCATAGGGGATCACTGTCCCGCACAGGGTGCAGTAGACAATCGTCAGTTCCACCCCTCCTAACCGATCTGTGGCCATCTCATGCCAGGCCAGGATGCGTTTTGGATAGGCTCGAGTTTCCCCGTTCAAAGCGATACCAAAAACAATATGAGAATCCTTGAGGTATTTCGCTTTGGAAGCAGCGAGGTTGTTTGTCCCGGCCAGCGGCGTCGAAGAACCACTGCAGGTCGGGAACAGTGGACAACACGTTCGAGTCAGGGTGGAAGTCCAGCCAACCGCTCTTATAGGC
>JALLON010000432.1 GCA_027717925.1 Acidobacteria bacterium AH-259-G07
AAAACCAGCTCCAGCTCTTTGGTGCGCTCCAATGGGACGGCTTCCCGGCGGGTAATCCGGTTCGCCCCGTCATCGGCGTCAGAGTCGATGCCGACCGTGAGGTCCCAGATTCCTGGCTCCAGATCCCATGCTGTCATGATGGCAGTGACAGGGGCGTCTTCCAGGTTGAAGGCGATGATCTTGACGGCCTGGGTGGTCGCTTCCGGCATCAGGATGGCCACGCTTTCTCCCGTGGCCGGAGCCTTGAATTTCCAACTCACCGTGTGTCCTGGATAGGTGATCATTCTGAAGGCCGCCACCCCACCGAGACGGGCTCTTTGAATCTCCAGTCCGGGGAATCCCACTTGATCAATCCACCAGTGATCTTCTGTAAACATCGACATCCTTTGAGCAATCGCTCTGATCTGATCGGCATAAGAGCTGTCCAGGAAATCCTTGTTGCCGGTGACTTGCCAGGCCACATGACGGAAAGAGTTTCTCCTGTTGACACTGTTGGGCACCCGATCACCCGGAAAGGTGAACATAGCCGGCTTCAATCGGTCAACTCGGTCAATCGGTGAAAGCAGGGAGGTGATGCTGCGACCCCAGCTCTCGTGTTTTTCCAGGAGGTCGATGACATTAGCGCCAATGAATCGGAGTACTTCAAACTCTTCACCTTGATTGTTTTCGTCATAGATGGGAAGCAAGTATTTCTCATCTCCCGTCCAGCGCCAGGCCGCCCACAGAAAATTTGCTGCGTCTGCGCCGTAACCGCGTCCCTGACCCTCACCGCTGGGGAAGAGGATTTCCCCGGGCAGATAGTAGTTCCCGTCGTCATGCTGGCGACGATGGGCGATCAGCCCGTCGGCCAGCTCCAGGAGGAGCCTTTTCACCATCGGATGGCCGTTGTATTCCACCAGCACCTGGCCCGGATGCAGGATCAAGTAGGAAAAAAAGTTGGTCAGGGAGCGTGCCCACACAGGATCCTCCGAAATTCGGGTGCCGCTGAAGTACTTGGAGCGAATGTGGCGGTGTCCGAGCTCGTCAATCCCCGTGATGCGCTCGAGGGCCTTGGCCGTCTCCATGATCCGCTCCACAATTTTGGGATCCCCGTACTCCAGCAGCATCGCTTGTGGCTGAACCTGAATCCCTTCTTCATAGGTGTGGAGCTGGTCCGTGAAGATCGTGTTCAGCCCGTCGGTGAACATCCCGTTGTCGTAGTAGGCATCCATTAAGATGTGGATCGAATGGGTGATCTTCTCGGGTTCAATCCCCATCAATGCGGCGGCAGGCCAGAGATGGGTCAGATCTCCATCGTCGGACAGGCCTCCACCGAATTCCCCGTTTTCAATCTGCCTTTCATCGATCCACCAGTTGATGAACTGCTTCATTAGTTTCAGCAGTTCGACTTGGCGAAATGCCCACAAGGGAACATCGGCCGGCGCCTTGGGCTGTTGAAAACGCAACCATCCCTGCTCGGGATTGAAATAGCTCCAGTAGTGGCGCGCTCTTTCGTGATGAGGATTGACTCGGAAGAGATCGGTGATGTCCCGGCTGTAGCGATCATAAAGCTTGAACTTCTTTTTGTTGGGTCCCCACTCTACAAAGTTTCCCACGTTATCCCTCACTTGGGTAAAACGGTCCAACTCATGCTCGACAGTTGCTCGCTGGTAGTCCTTGAAAACCAGACGCACCTGGACTCCCTCCAGCGATTCCGGACCGAAGTCTGAACCCGCACCGGCGATAGTCAGGTAGAAGCTGTGGCCGTTGGGAAGGATGCGGTCGCGGGTGTCCAGCCACAACGTTTTGGCTTCGCCCGGTTTGACCGAGAAAGTAAAGTCTAGCAGATTCCGGTCCGGCCAAAGCGGATCCTTGAGCTGGATATTCAGGGGGAAGTATTCGCCGTGGGTTGGTTTGACATTCAAGGCGGGCAGGTCAATGGCGATTCCCTCCAGCCCCCCGTAGAGATTTTCCCAGGTATAGGAGTGACTAGTGAAAGCCTCGTAGGTCTGAAAACGGAAGAGTTCGAAAAACTCCGTAGTGACCGATTCCCGCGTGCCATAGGTTCCCGCTCTTTCCACCCGGAACTCGAACGGAATCAGAATGTGGACGAGCGGAAGGGCATTTTC
>JALLON010000433.1 GCA_027717925.1 Acidobacteria bacterium AH-259-G07
G
This sequence comes from Acidobacteria bacterium AH-259-G07, assembly GCA_027717925.1. Lineage (GTDB taxonomy): Bacteria > Acidobacteriota > UBA6911 > RPQK01 > JADFOI01 > JALLOL01. The sequence goes on from JALLON010000433.1 coordinate 2, forward strand.
GCGGGAAATTGTGCCGGCTTGGAAGCGCAGGAACATTACCGACATTCGCAGAGCGGATGTGCTCCGGTTGCTGGATGCCATTTCAGACCGAGGAGCGCCGGCGATGGCGAACAAGACTCTCTCGGTGGCCAAGCGGTTGTTCAACTGGTGCCTGGAAAGAGGGCTCATTGAGATTTCGCCGGTAGCGCCGGTCAAGGCCCCAAACAAAGAGCGCAGCCGCGATAGGGTGCTTACGGATGCGGAGCTGGCGGACATTTGGACCGCGACCGAAGGTCTCGGCTATCCCATGGGGCCGTTTTATCGCTTCCTTATCCTAACTGCTCAGCGAAGAGGCGAGGTAGCGGAACCGGAATGGCAGGACGTGAACCTAGAGAGGGCGCTTTGGACCCTGCCGCCTGAAAAGACCAAACCGGGCAGAGTTCACGACGTTCCTCTTTCAGGGGCGGCCTTGGAGCTGCTGGAGGGCCTACCCCGGTTCGAGAAAGGAAACTATGTGTTTACCACCACAGGCGGTGAGCGACCTATCTCAGGATTCTCGAAGGCAAAAGCCGCCTTCGATGCAAAAATACTCGAGCAACGGTGCAAAGATGCTCGAGAAACTAGGCAGCATCCGAACAAGGTAAAAGGAATGGCGGACTGGACCATTCACGATCTCAGACGGACTGCCGCAACGTGGATGGCTGGGGCGGGAGTGCCACCCCATGTTCTGAGTGCCCTTTTGAATCACAGCCCAGGCACAGCCCAAGGCGTCACGAGCATTTACAACCGATTTCGATACGTTGAAGAGCGCCGGGAGGCCCTGGAGAAATGGGCGGAGCACGTGCTAGCCCTCGTGGAGAAGCCAACAGAGAAGAGTCAGGTTGTTCCAATAAGATAGGCTCAACCGATAGAGAACGGCGCTAGGGTAGCTTCCGAAAACCGGCGACCCTGGCTGGCTGCGCCGTTTTCCTTCCAGGGACCGTTGAGGGAGCGGGTATGCCGATTAAACGCGTAAAAAACCGGCACGGGAATCACGGAGAAGGAAACGACGCAAGTCAGCGCTCCATTCGGAGCGGCGGAGCGAGACTACATGCGCCGTTTTTGGCAGGGCATGAATTTCGAGAGTCGGTATGGCGAGCCTTTGGAATCCTGGGCGCGGGGAGTCTTGGAGAAGGCGGGACTGGCCCGGACTGGAGCCGACCTGAACGAACTGGCGATTCTCCCCATAGGAGCGGAACAACCGGATTCCCAGGAAGGGTACGCTGTCAGGTTACTGGAGAAGCTGGAGTGCGTCCGGACTCTGATCAGGATGGCGAATCTCGGCCGAGGGATAACACCGGATTTACCGGAAGGATACGCCATCCGACATGGAGAAGCGGCAGACGCGGCCCTCTTCGCCTTTGAGCTGGGCGCAATCTCCATGGAGGCCAGGATGAAGTCCGGCTGGGAGGGACCTGCGCTGAAGGGACTGAAATTTATCGAAGGCCCAAAGCAGCGCCGGCTAGATGCATTGGGTAAACTGATCTTAGCTACGCTGGCAAGACTTCACAAGGAATTGCGTCGAAAGCCTACGGCGCGGGAAGTTTGGAAGTCGCTCCCGATCGGTGATGTCATCCAAGAGCGCGACGATGACTATGACGAGCTTTGGTGGCGCTCAAACGGTCGCGAAAAGAAAACCGGCTTCAAGGCTTTTCAACATCGCCTGTCAACCATCCAAAAAAAATCCAAAAATTGAAAATCCCGGTTTTCGATTAGCCGGGATAGGCGGCGCTGTACGCTCGTCTCTATGATGAGACGAGAAATCATCTACCTTCGTTACGCCGATCTTGAACAGCGCGGTCTTGTAGCTAACCGCACCACATTGCGGCGCTGGATTTTGGCCGGCCGATTCCCCCCACCGGTCCACCTGGGAGAGAACACCATCGCCTGGCCCTCTGACGAGGTGGAAGAGTGGGAGCGTGAGCGGCGAGCCGAGCGGGCACCCGCGGAGGCGTCATGACCGCTGCCGCCATCGCCGAGCGGCTGCAGGCACGACCAGCCGGAGCCGGCCGCTGGGTGGCCAAATGCCCCTCCCACTCGGACAAAAGCCCCAGTTTGTCGATCCGCCAGACTCGCGAC
>JALLON010000434.1 GCA_027717925.1 Acidobacteria bacterium AH-259-G07
CGAAATGTTCAGAAAGAGCTGATCACCTATCGCCGCAATGACGGTGTACAGCTCAATGCAACACTGTACCTGCCGCCGGGCTACTCGCCCAAAGAGGGCCCCTTGCCCATGCTGATGTGGGCTTATCCGCGAGAGTACAAGAGCGCCGACGCAGCAGGCCAAGTGACCGATTCGCCCCACCGTTTCGTTGGCATCAGCCCTACCTCGTCCCTGCTGTTTCTGGCCCTTGACTATGCGGTCCTGGACAGGCCCACCATGCCCATCATCGGCCAGGGCGACAAGGAGCCCAACGACACGTACGTTGAGCAACTCGTTGCCAGCGCAAAAGCCGCCGTGGATCAAGTGGTCCAACGCGGCGTGGCACACCCGGACCACATTGCCATCGGTGGTCACTCCTATGGGGCATTCATGGTCGCTAACCTGCTGGCACACTCTGATCTTTTCGCCGCCGGCATTGCGCGCAGCGGCGCCTACAACCGAACCCTGACACCATTTGGCTTCCAAAGGGAACAGCGCACCCTCTGGCAGGCACCGGAGGTCTACTTCCGAATGTCTCCCTTCATGCAGGCCCAGAAGATCAACCAACCGATCCTCCTCATCCACGGCCTGGCGGACAACAATTCGGGGACATTTCCAATACAGAGCAAGCGGTTCTATCATGCCCTGAAAGGACACGGGGCAACCACCCGCCTCGTGATGCTGCCTCATGAGAGCCACGGCTACCGTGCGCGTGAATCGGTACTTCATATGCTATGGGAAATGACGGAGTGGCTCGAGAAATACCTGAGGAGAAAGTAAGAATCTGCGCGCATCACTTCAGCAAGAACTCCTTGACGAAGAGAACGGGGGCCACCTCTCCCAAAATATTCGTCGTTTATGCATATATTTATAATAAATATGCAACAATTCCCTTGACATTAGTGAAGAAGCTGCATAATTATATGAGTTATGCACAGCGTTGACTGGACCCAAGCGCCGTTACTGGAAAGCATCAGACCTTTTTACAGGCCTGTCCACCTGAGGAGCCTCCCCAGGCTCTAGTCACGTTCCATTTTCCCACACATCAGAAAAGAGGAACACAACCACCAAGGAAATGAAAGCATTAGTAAATCCAATTACTCATTCCGAATCTCAAGGAGCCCTTGCTTATCTGATTGGCTCTGTGGCAAGCCGCGTCCCCCTTGTTAGCCCCCTCCAGGTGACGTCCGAAAAAAGGGGCCGGCACGGGGACGTAGTCCTGGTACGAGTCAAGGAGGTAAACGCCAATTATCCCTGGCTGGAGACGCCAGAAGGTAAGGAAATTGCCTTGGATCGAGGCCAGCTGCTCATTGGCGCCTTGGGATCTCGCAAGGCTCTGCACGGATTTTCCGGAAGTCCTCCTTCCAGCTTCAAACCAAACATGGCGCTTCACCTGCTCAACAAAGGTGGCGTGATTGGAGAATGTAGTGCCTTTCATCGCGATTTGGGATGGCCCACTCAGCTGGAATACCTGGGTAGCCTTTCCTGGAAGGGTCGACCAGCTAATCTGGAAGACTTTGCCCTGCCCTTGATCGACGAACCTTTGCCTGAAGTCCCGGTCGTGCTGGTCTTAGGAACCGGCATGGATGCGGGGAAAACTTCCGTTTGCAAACAGCTTCTGAAACCTTTCTCTGAGAAGGGATTTTCGATCAATGCCGGAAAGGTCGCTGGAGTGGCCTGCCGAAGAGACATTCTAAGCATGAAGAAGAATGGTGCTGGTCAGACTTTGAGCTTTGAGGACTTTGGCTTCCCTTCCACGATTCAGCTCAAAGCCCTCACACCAGTTGCTCGCTCCATGATCCACTATTTGGCCGCCTCCAAACCGGACTTTATTGTCCTGGAGATGGGCGATGGCATCCTGGGGGGTTATCACGTTTCTTCCCTATTCGAGGACGCGGATTTTTTGAGCCGCTGCCTGTCAATGATCGTATGCGCCAATGACTTGATGGGCACATGGGGCGCTTTACAGTGGCTGTCCCAGTTGGATCACAGAAACTGTCCGGTCCTCATCTCAGGTCGTGTCACCGACAGTGCGGAAGGCGTTCGTTACATTGAAGAAAAGTGGAACCTTCCG
>JALLON010000435.1 GCA_027717925.1 Acidobacteria bacterium AH-259-G07
AAGCACTAGCCCTCTGGGTCCTTCATACCCATAGCTTCGATGCCGCTTATTCCACTCCATATGTGAACATCAATTCGCCGGTGAAAGGGTGCGGCAAGACGACCAACCTGGAGATTCTGGGACATCTGGTAGCCAAGCCTCTCTTCAGCTCGAACATTACCGCTCCGGCTGTTTTTCGGACGGTGGAAAAATACCAGCCCACATTGTTGATTGACGAGGCTGATACGTTTCTTGGCCTAAATGACGAGTTGAGAGGAGTTCTTAATAGTGGAAACCGCAAAAACACCGCCTTCACGATTCGGTTGGTGGGTGAAAATTACGAACCTAAGAGGTTTTCGACGTGGTGCCCGAAGGTTTTTGCTCTGATCGGACACCTACCTGGCACCTTAGAAGATCGCTCGATTGGTATCACCATGCATCGAAAAACCAGGGAGGAGTGGGTCGAAGAGTTCAACCCCAATAAGATCACACCAGAGTTGGAGATGCTTAGGCGAAAAGCTTCCAGGTGGGCCAAAGATCATCTTGATGCTCTCAGGGAGGCTGATCCTCCCATACCGGAAGAGCTTCACAACAGAACACGAGACAAATGGCGCCCTCTTCTACAGATTGCAGAGGTGGCTGGGGGAGAGTGGCCTGAGCTTGCACGTAAAGCCGCACTGAGCCTTTCGGCTGGGGCAAATGACGAGGAGAACTCGACTGGAATAAAACTGCTAGCAGACATTCGTGCTCTGTTTGATTCCAAGCGTTCGGAGGTACTCTCCAGCGAAGAACTAGTTGAGGCGCTTTACGAAATGGAAGATCGGCCTTGGCCTGACTGGAAGAACGGTTTTGGAATCAGCAAAGCGCAGGTGGCAAGGTTGCTAGCTCCATTTGGAATAAAACCGAAGCAATTGTGGATCGATGAGAAAAATCAACGAGGATACAGGCTTGAGTGGTTTGAGGATGCCTTTCGGCGCTACCTCCCTAGAAACGCTAGGTCCGCTAGAACCCAACAACGACAGGGGTTTCAGCAGGATTGGAAAGCGCTAGAGACAGAACTTCCTAGCGGTTCTGAAAATGCCGGAAACCCATATAAACCAGGGGTCCTAGCGGTTCTAGCGGATGGAGTAGGAAAAGGGGCACGAACCATCAAAGGAGGAAGAGATGATTATTGATGTATCAAAACTGTCAAGTGAGCCCATAGAAGGTTTGGATGAGCTATTCCTCTCTTACGGGCGGGGGCCGGTGCCACCAGGGACTTACCACGGCTTCATAACTGAAATTTTAGAGGTACGACCGATTCCAGGCTGTCCCTCAACCCTGCTCAAACTCGACTTTGTGGTCAGCGATATTGTAGACCTCAAGTTTGGGTCTCTGGAGGAAGTTAACTTGGGGTGCGCCATTCGCTGGCAGAAGGTTTACAAGAATTGGCGAAAGCCATCCATGGCAGATAATCTCCTGCGAAGTGCAGGAATCCGAACACAACCCCACTCAAACCGCGAGCTTGAGGAAATGATTGTCCAAATCAAAGAGAAAGGAAAACTTCTTACATTCGAGGTCGATTGGGAAGGTATCTGCTGCGCCCTGCGAGACCAAAGGCTGATGGAGCTGACCGGGACTAGCGACTCTGATGAAGCCAAAGGGCAGGCCAGTAGGGAGGACTGGAAGCAAGCTAACAGAATTTCATTGAGGGCGAGAAGCTACCACAAGTTCCCAGATGCTCCTGATGGCAAGTCGAAACTGGATCGCTATTTTGACAAGTCAATCGGCGAGGAAGTTATCGCCAGAGTGAAGATCCGGCGCTTCGTCAGAGGAGGTATCGGACGATACATGAGAGGTCATTTATGAGCCCCACGACCTGCAAGCGGCCAAGCGACCAGACACCACCGCCATTGAGTGAATGGGAATGGACACAGCTTCTCCGCTGGGTGGACGAACAGCTTCAGCCTCGCCCAAGCCAGCCAGTCCAAATTCGGCAGGAGGCGAAATGATGATCAAAAAGCTTGTCACCTCGGGTCGCAGTCCTTGCTCGTGCTTCGCACTCGGGAAACTCTTTTGCCCGACGATGAAAACTGAGGTATCACCCCTCGACGGAACCGCTTT
>JALLON010000436.1 GCA_027717925.1 Acidobacteria bacterium AH-259-G07
ACCTCGTCTGCGAAGGACTCTCGCTCAAGGAGATCGGCGATCACTTAGGACACCGCAGCAGCTTCGCCACCCGTCACTATGCCAAGGTCGATATAACCGGACTGCGTGAGGTTGCGAGCTTTGACTTGGGAGGTCTGTCATGAAACTGTCCGAAGTCATTACCGAGTACATCGCACTCAAACAGTCGATGGGAGCGCGTTTCCACGCTGAAGCTGTCATCCTGAAAGCTTTCTCTAAAGCGCTTGGGAACGTCGCCATCGCAGAGGTGGCGGTCGCTCCTGTGCATGCCTACATCTCTGGTGCTGGTCCCGTTACGCGGTTCTGGCACCGTAAGCACGAGGCGCTTCGCGGCTTCTACCGTTTTGCGATCGGGCGCGGCTATGCGGCCTGTTCACCACTACCGAAGTTCTTGCCCAAGCCTTCCAAGCCTTTTGTCCCTTACATCTTCTCTCAGCAGGAGCTGCAGCGGCTGCTCGATGCCACTGCTGGTCAGGAGAACCCACGCAGGAAACTCCAAGCTCACACCTTACGGACTCTAATCCTTCTACTCTACGGTGCGGGGTTGCGTATCAGTGAGGCGCTTTCTCTCACTCTAGCCGATGTGGACCTGGCGAGTGGCTTGTTGACAATCCACGAAAGCAAGTTCTATAAAACACGCCTTGTACCCATCGGACCTCGCCTCACCGACGCCCTGATAACGTATGCGATCAAACGACAAAAATTAGGTCACCCCCAGAGCCCGGAGGCACCTTTCTTGGTCACGCGCGCCGGCGCAACCGTAACACGCCAAATGGCGGAAAGAGCCTTCTGTCGTTTGCGTGAGAGTGCCGGTGTCCATCGGCATGACGGCGCACGCTATCAGCCGCGACTTCACGACCTGCGTCACGGATTCGCGGTGCACCGCCTGGTTTCATGGTATCGCCAGGGTGCGGACGTCCAGCGTCTACTACCCCAACTTGCAACCTACCTCGGGCACGTTCATGTGGCGGCTACCCAGCGCTATCTCACGATGACCCCCGAGTTGCTGCATGAAGCGAGCTTACGCTTCGAACGCTACGCCATGGCGGGAGGTAATCATGATGAATGAAACATTGATCGGTCCGTGGATCCGGCGCTTCCTGGTTGAACACCTCGTCTGCGAGCGCAATCTAGCGCGCAATACCCAGCGTAGCTACAGGGACACGATTATGCTGCTCATGCCCTTTGTTGCTGGTAAGGTGGGAAAAACTGTAGACCGGCTCTCCATTGAGCACGTCTCAGCAGACCTCGTCCGTCTTTTCCTTCTTAACCTTGAGGAGTCCCGTGGTTGCGGGATTGCGACCCGCAACCAGAGACTCGCTGCCATTCGCTCCCTGGCTCGCTTCGTCGGGGAAAACAGCCCTGAACACATAGCCTGGTGTGGAGGCATCCGAGCCATTCCATTCAAAAAAACCACGAAGAAGTTGATGTCCTACCTCGATAAAGCAGAGATGGATGCGCTGCTGACTTCACCGGACTGTCACACAGCCCAAGGCCGCCGAGACCATGCCCTGCTACTGTTTCTCTACAACTCGGGTGCCCGCGCCGACGAAGCGGCGCGCCTGACCATTGCTGACCTCGATCTCCTGGGTTCGGCATCTGTCAAGATCCTTGGCAAAGGCAACAAGGAGCGCCGGTGCCCGCTGTGGCCCGCGACAGCTCGGGAGCTAGCGGCTCTAGTCGCAAATCGCGGGCCTGGAGAGCGAGTTTTCCTTAACCGCTGCGGCCAACCAATTACGCGCTTTGGCATCCACACGATGGTCGAACGCTACGCCTTCAGGGCTAGGGCTCGGATGCCATCGCTCGCAACCAAACGAGTCAGCCCGCATACGATCCGTCACGGCACTGCAATGCATCTTCTGCGGGCAGGCGTGGACATCAACACAATCCGTGCGTGGCTGGGCCACGTATCGATCGATACAACCAACGTCTACGCCGAGATCGATTTAGAAATGAAGGCCAAGGCTCTCGCCAAGTGTGAGATAGCCGACGAAAACAAACCCGGGCAACACTGGCGCGAGGATCGAAGTCTGATGAACTTCTTGCGCGGCCTGTAACC
>JALLON010000437.1 GCA_027717925.1 Acidobacteria bacterium AH-259-G07
TGAATTGAAAAGGCGGAACATCGGCCTGCGCCAATCGAAGCGTTAATCGCCCGCAGACCTGAATCAACGCGATCCCATAGTCAAACGTCGGATCCTTATACTTTGTGTAGTGGTCGAAAGTGTCAAAGTTGGTGTGATATTGGCCTCCGCGTCCTTCACCGCCGAACCCAACGTTGAAGGAGGCGATTCCGAGATGCTGCAAAAACGCCGAGTAGTCCGAACCCGAGCCCAGGGCGCTAATACTAAACCCACCGGCCTTGGCCTTCTTCTTCTGATCCGCCGTACCGTTTACCAGCCACGCCGACCGCCGTCTTTCCGCAACACTGACATCAGTTTGCGGATCCACCACCGCGGACGCAGTCTGACTGGCCAGCCGTTCCAATGCGTGCGACCCGCCTATCCCCAGGAAGCCCCGCGAATTCCCGTCGGTATTGATATACACCACCGCCTTCGCGTCCAGTTCCTCGGCATGATGCTCGACCCACTCCGTAGAACCGAGCAACGCCGGCTCTTCGGCGTCCCAAGCTGCAAAGACCAGGGTTCGCTTCGGACGCCATCCCGTCTTCGCCAACTCGCCGATGGCTCGGGCTTGTTCCATGACCGTGATCATGCCCGATATGGGATCGGACGCCCCCACCACCCACGCATCGTGATGGTTGCCCCGGATGATCCACTCGTCAGGAAAGGTGCTGCCCTCCATTCGCGCGATGACGTTGTAAGCGGGAACTAGATCCCAGTTGAATTCCAGCTTGAGGTGCACCTTGGCTGGCCCCGGCCCCATACGATAGGTCACCGGCATAGCGCCGCGCCACGTCTCGGGCGCCACCGGACCGCCGAGGGCGTCCATCAACGGCAGGGCGTCTTCGTAAGAAATCGGCAAGCAAGGAATCTTCATAATCGTTTCGGCTTCTTCTACCGTGATGCGTTTGGCATCTTTGGTCGCGCCGTAGTTCGGCGTGAGCGGGTCGCCGGGGCGCATGGGAAGATCCATGATCGATCCGCGCTGCACGGCGGTGGGATGCTTGAAGGCGCCTTCAGGATAGCCGTCTCCCACGTAGAACCCGTCGGCTTTCGGGTCGTTGTAAATGATGCATCCGATGGCGCCCTTTTCGGCGGCCACCTTCGGCTTGATACCGCGCCAAGACCCACCGTAACGCGCCAATACGATTTTCCCGCTCACATCGATTCCCCGCCGCTCCAGTTCTTCATAATCGCGGGGGAGTCCCTGATTCACGTAAACCAGTTCGGCCGTCACATCCCCATCGGCCGAATAGGCATTGAATGGCGGCAAACCCTCCTCTTTGATGGCCTGTGAAACCGAATCGCTGTCCACGGCAGGCTCGCTGAGCTTTGCCTCAAAACGTTCCGGCTCCAGGAGCACGAGTTCGCGAACCTTCGGAGTGGGGAAGAGTACGTGGAAGGTCTCTATTTCGGTTTCGTATCCCCATTCCTTGAACAACTCCGCAATGAATTCGGCGTTCTCTTTTGCCTTGGGCGATCCGGCGTGGTGGGGCCGTCCGGTCATTTCTTTCATCCAGCGGCGGAGGTTGTACACCTTGAGATGAGAGTCATATCGCTCCTCGAGGTCTCGTTGGGCTTGGGCGGACGCTTCCTTGAACCCGACCATCGCCGTTTCCTGCGCCGAGGCCTGGGCAACGGCGATATACGCCAGCGCGGCCCCCAGAACACCGGTCAGCATGCGTTTCATATCTTCAAAGTCCTCCCTCCAGGCGATTTGGACGCCTTTGGGTCAATCTCGTGAGAGTAATAGGCGCTCCGATCGATGTCAACTTCGCAGCGTGAGCCACGCGTCGAAACAATCATCGCTTACGTGCTAGAATTGACGACCTTAAGCACGACGGCTGAGGAAACATCCACACGGCAAGAATTAATCGTCGTCCTCAACTGGTTCGAGAACTCAAACGGCTGGTGCCGACGGGGGAGTAACGCCGACTTCACGCTCAAAATGTTGGGGAGAATGGATCCAGTGCGCTGTTGACTTTCCATATAAAGCCATCAGTTGACATTGCTTCTAACCCCTCAAGGGTCTAAGATTTAACAACATTCACATCTGA
>JALLON010000438.1 GCA_027717925.1 Acidobacteria bacterium AH-259-G07
TCTAAACCTGGAAGGATTGGAAACGGTTCCTCCGAAAACCGGATCCCTTACCGTAAGGACGTTTTCTTTGGTCACGGGAATCGGCTGCACCATGTTGTGCTTGGCAACTTTCTTGCCCTGAATGATCTTGATCAGAGCATCAAGTGCTTGAATGATCATAGCGGCCTGGCTCTTCAATGAGGTATAAGCCATTTTACCCTCGTAAATGGCTTGCATTCCCATGGGAAGGCCGGAGTTACCCACAAAAGTAATTTCTTTGGCCCGTCCGGCGCTCTCAGCGGCCCTAATAGCGCCCAGCACCAAGTCATCGTTACTGCCCACAAAGGCGTCGATCTTGCCATATCTCACCAAGGCATCCTCGGCGTTTCTCAGGCCTTCAGCCACAGTGTCGACCTTGCTTTTGAAAACGTGAAGCAGCTTGATCTTCGGATACTTATTGAGGGTCTCCTCAAAACCTTCGAATTGTATGGCGGGATAAGAAGCCCCCACTGGACCATAAAGGTAAACCACGCTGCCACCGTTGGGCAGCCTGGACGCTAGGAACTCGGTCTGTTTGACACCGAACATTTTTTCATCGAACACAAAAGAGGCTGAAAAATTCTGCGTCGCCGATGAGCGCGCAATTTGAACCAAGGGGATGCCAGCCTTGTGTACCGCTTCAATGGCAACCACACTGCCCTTATTATGTACAGGCCCCAGCAGAACTCCGTTCACACCTTTTTGAATCAGGTCTTCCGTATCTCTGAGCTGCTTCGCCGGATTCCCTTGCGCCCAAATCACAATCAGTTTTACTCCTCGCATGGTAGCTGCCTGCTCCAGGAATCTACCCACGTTCGCCCACCACATGTTGTCCTTGGAAATGAGGCTCGCACCGATCACAATGTCCTCAACATTGTTTCTTGCAGCTATCCCGACAACAGGAAAAACAAGAATCAGGACCATCGCCATCACAATAATCTTTCTCATTCCATTCCTCCTCTCCCGGCAAGACTCTTCAAATATTGGAGAAGATCGGCCATATCCTCAACGCTCATCCCTTCCATCGAGTCCTCCGGCATCTGCGAGACACTGGAAAGGCGTAAACTCGCAATGTTACTGCGAAGGATCGTATCTTGTTCTCCCTCTCTGCGACGCAGTGTCAAGGTCGTCGGCGTCTCCTCCGCTAACACTCCTGTAATCAATCTGCCATCGCTTGTCCTCACCAGGTACTCTTCATAGCCGGGCACGAGGTTTCCATTAGGATCCAGGATTTCCGTCAGAAGGTATTGTTTGGTTTGTTTGGTGAGGCTCAACAGGTCCGGTCCCACTTCCACTCCCATCGCTCCAATCCTGTGACAGCCGCTGCACTTTTCCTTGAAGATTTCCTCACCATGCTGGAGATTGCCGCTCATTTGCAGAGCAGGATGATATTGTTTGAAAACTTCTTGGCGTTTGGCGTCATCATTTGCGAAATCAGCCACAAGGACCCTGGCCCGCCCGCGAATCTCCCGGTCGGGAAATCGAAGGAGTCGAGCCCTGCTGGAGCGGTCCAAAAACCAGGGCTGCACCTTTCCCCTTTCAATCGCGTCTAATAAAGCGTGAAGGCGACCCGGTTCACTGAAAAAAGCTCTCAACACCACCTCTTTGACCGACGCCGTGTAAGTTTGCCATTTCTCCAGGAGAATTTGAGTGCCCACTTTGGAATTTCGGATTCTTGCCAAAGCAGCCGCAGCAGCCACCTGCACTTGCTCAGGCTGCGCCGGGGTAAGGAGGTTTCTGAGGATAGGAATCGTGGAGCCGGTCGGGTCGAGGCCAAGCAGCTTAGTGGCATTGGCGCGATCTTCCAGTTCAGCTTCTTGACTCTGAGCCATCCGGGATGCGCTCCTCACCGCTTCCTGTACCTGATTTGAATTTGACAGCTCTACTCTCGCCATCACCTCCAAAGCAGCCTTTCGAACCTCTGGTAACTGAGCTTTTAGCAGTGCGATTAATCGGCTTTGTGCAGCAGGGGACAACTGAATGCTTTCCGACCCTCGCTCAAGGCCCTCGGATAGTCCCTTTAAAGCGGCTGCCCGCCACCATCCTCCTTGCCCGCC
>JALLON010000439.1 GCA_027717925.1 Acidobacteria bacterium AH-259-G07
TCATAAGAGCTGGTGTCGGGTGTTTCGCTTTAATTAGTGGCAATATGACCGGAGAAGAAATGTGCGAAGTTTTTGAGAGAGCTCTGCCAAACTTCACAAAATTCCTCGATAAAAACGACCCACCTTTCATAGCCGTAATCTACAAAAATGGTTCCATAAAACTAATCTACGACCTTCCTTCTTTCCTTAAAGATCAGGGGTTCCCATCAACAAAAATCAACAAAACAGACTGAAATAGGCCAAGATAGTCTGAAAACCGACTCTCGACAAATACTCTTAAGTCACTGAATTTAAAAATGTTCTACAATAGACTGAAATGGACAGGAAACCCTTGATCGGTTCGGTAGACCAAGGCACTAGCAGCACTCGTTTTATGGTCTTTGACTATCAGGGTAAAGAAGTTGCTAAGCATCAGCTCGAGCACGAGCAAATTCTTCCCCAGCCGGGGTGGGTCGAACATGACCCGCTGGAAATTGCACAACGAACACGGGAGGTGATCGAAGGTGCGCTGCACAAAGCTCACATCTCTGCGACTGAGCTCGCTGCCATGGGAATCACAAACCAGCGTGAAACCACCGTAGTTTGGAATCCTAAGACAGGCGAACCCTGGTACAACGCAATCGTTTGGCAGGATACTCGGACTGACCGGATCGCTGTGAGACTTGAACGAAGTGGCAAGGGTGACGTGATCCGGAAAAAATCAGGGCTGCCTCCCGCTACTTACTTTTCGGGCGGTAAAATCCAATGGATACTCGAGAAGGTGGAGGGTGTGCGCGAAGCAGCAGAGAGGGGAGAGGCCATTTTTGGCAATACCGACACTTGGGTTATCTGGAATCTCACAGGAGGCCGTGACGGCGGCGCCCACCTCACCGACGTGACCAATGCCAGCCGGACCATGCTGATGAATCTGGAGACATTGGATTGGGATGACGAGTTGTTGAGCTTCTTCGGTATCCCTCCTCAGATGTTACCCCAAATTCGACCTTCCTCTGACTCCGACTTTTACGGGATGAGTCGCAAGGATGGTCCACTCAAAGGTGAAGTTCCAATCTGTGGAGACTTGGGAGACCAGCAGGCTGCCACGGTGGGCCAAGTTTGCTTCGCCACCGGAGAAGCGAAGAATACATATGGGACAGGTAATTTCATGCTCCTGAACACCGGTACTCAGGCCGTTTTGTCCAAGTCAGGTCTTCTGACAACTCCCTGCTACAAGATGGGTTGCCAGGAAACGGTCTTTGCTCTCGAGGGCTCCATAGCGGTCACCGGTTCAGCCGTTCAGTGGCTTCGAGACCAGTTGGCTATTATCAGTCATGCAAGTGAAGTTGAACCCTTGGCCAGGACAGTTCAAGGCAGTGATGGAATCTATTTCGTACCAGCCTTCTCAGGTTTGTTTGCTCCCTACTGGCGCTCGGACGCTCGCGGTGTCATTGTTGGGCTCTCCCGCTACCACACCAAGGCACATTTGGCCCGCGCCACGCTTGAAGCGATCTGCTATCAAAGCAGGGATGTGCTGGAGGCCATGGTGATGGACTCAGGCGTGAAACTCCAGATGTTGAAGGTCGACGGAGGTGCCACGGCTAACGATACCCTCATGCAACTCCAAGCAGACATTCTTAGCGTTCCGGTAGTCCGCCCCGTCGTAACCGAAACCACGGCACTTGGTGCCGCCTATGCAGCGGGTCTGGCCGTTGGTTTCTGGAAGAGCCTCGACGAGCTGAGAAACAACTGGAGAGCTGATAAGCAGTGGGAACCGCGCTGGAGTGAGGAACAGCGCCAGGAAGGTTACACCGGCTGGAAGAAAGCCGTTGAAAGGACCTTGAACTGGGTGGACGTCGAGTAAGACAATTTCATAGTTTATTTCAGGATTTCGATGAGGACTTTTCCTTCACTCCCGCGCTTGCCGCATCTAACTTAGGTCATCCGGCCTGAGTGTTCAGTTTCCGACCAAACGTTTCAGACTCTGGGACATCCAAAGCTGTGTGTAAGCAAAAGAAGAAGTGAGGTGAAAGATGATGTTTCCACCATTGGCAAACCACATGCCACTAATGGGCTCGGTCATTGTGTTTGG
>JALLON010000044.1 GCA_027717925.1 Acidobacteria bacterium AH-259-G07
GGTCTTGTAGCGTTTCGCGGGATCGGTCTCGTGGCGGTCCCAGAACAGGGGCGTCAGGGTATCCGCCGGGAGGATGTTGTTGTTCTTGGAGCCGTTGAATTCTACCTTGCCCAGGTTCGGTTTCTCCCAGTGAATCCCGTCGCGGGAAGTAGCGTAGCAGAGCTTCCAATCCTTTGACTCGGCATATTCTGAATAGCCGTAGATCTCCTCCACCTTCTGACGGACAGCGCGTCCATCTTCCCACCTCCAGTCGAAGCGATAGGGCCGGAGCCGGTCTCCTCCTTTCTTGGAGGCGAATTTGCTCGTGGTTCGGTACCACATCCGGAAAAGACCCTTGTCCTCGTCGTAGATGATTTGATTCAGACCGACGTAGTGGCCCTCCCAGGGCCGATCCGCCTCTAGAATCGGATTGTCGGGGTGCTTGACCGCGGGGTTGAGCACCCGCTTGGCATGAGAGAGGCTCTGGATGATGTAGTCGTCGATGAAGAGCTGCTTGGTGGTTCCGATTTCGATGAGTCCGGATGAGGGGGATGCCCCCGGAGCCGGGGAGACTGTAGCCGAGGCGAGGAGGGAGAGAAGCACGATGGTGGTGTGGTTTCTGGTTTGGTCTTTCATTTCAGGAGGCTCCATTTTCGGGTTCGCGTTCCAACAGAGCCGCGAACGATAGAGAGCGCTCAGCAAGGAACTGCTGCCGGTTGCCACCTGAGTCGCTTTCTGCCGGGAAGCACCTGTCTAGAGTCATTAGGTAATGGCTCGTTTGCAATAATTGGCGGATCCCATCTCCTGACGGTCACGGCTCTCTTTTTGCGTCAGCCTTAGCATCGAAAGCTGACATTCCTCATATCAACTTTGGATCCGATTTCCTCTTGACCTCCAAGCCTATCAGCGCTCCAATCCTGCGTCAACCATTCTCTCGCCGCTGAGAACGGCCTCTGATTCCTGGGTTATCCAGGTGCCTTTTGTCAGAATCTGATCAGCGAAGAGACGTCTCCATCCGCTCGGTCAGAAATACTTCCTGCTAGGCTCTCATCCATCTCAAGTGTGACACACGCTTGCCATCCTCACTACACGTTGGATCGCTGGACAAAAATGTGGGATAGGTCTTGTCTTCCTCCACCATCACCCTCCTCGCGGAGGCCACTCCGCGATCCTGATTGCCCTGCACATAAAGCTTTCCCCTCCACAACGCTCCGCTGTTCTCGGGTCGCGTCGCTAAAGCTATATTGGCAGGGCAATCTCTCAAACTGATAGAGGGAAAATATTCCCTTGGATAAAGCAACAGGAGGTGCAGAAGGTGAAATGCGAAACTTGTGGAAGCAAACTCTTCCTTGCAGACGTGACCGATACTTTGGTATTGCTTGATGGAGAAGTTATCAAACGATATTCGGGTGATCTTGAGAATTCGATTTCATCCACGGCGTGCGCACCATCAAGCACGCGACATCAAGAGACTTCCGGAATTGGACGTCTGGGCAATGGGCCGACTTTGGCGACGCCCCTCTGGAGCACCTCTACACGAACGCCACGACCCCTTATTTTCGTGCTCCCCATATCTATCTCGCCTTCCCGCGGCGTTTCCAGCCTTGGAAGACCCTGTATGAGGATTCGCCGTCGCCCGGGGCCTCGGATGGGATGTTCATGAGCAGTCGTGACGGCATCCACTGGGTTCGACCTTTCTTAGAGGCCTTCATCCGGCCCGGTCGCGACCCGCGCAATTGGGTGCACCGGGCCAACACGCCTGTCTGGGGTCTCGTTCGGACAGCGGCCCATGAAATCTCCCTGTACGTGTCTCGGAATTACACTTTTCCGACCGTCCACTTAGAGCGGCTTGTATTGAGGACCGACGGCTTTGTCTCCGTCCACGCCGGCTATAAAGGAGGGAAACTGCTCACCAAGCCCCTGGTTTTTCAAGGAGGCAACCTGGTCCTGAACTACGCGACCGCGGCTGCCGGAAGCATCAGCATCGAGATACAGGACGAGAAGGGAAACCCCCTGCCCGGCTTTTCTTTAGAGGATTCTCCTGTGGTCTGGGGAGACGAAATTGAAGGGGTTGTGAAGTGGCAGCGGCCCGCAAGCCAGACCGATCCAAGTCCACTCAGGAGGCTGGCGGGCAAACCCATTCGGTTGCGCTTTGTCATGAAGGATGCTGATCTGTATGCAATTCAATTCCGATGAAGCCGACTGCAAGGCTCGTCTTTAATGGTTGAGGCGGCCAAGCTCTTTGTCGAGTTCCTCAACAGCCTTCAAAGGTCCAACACTGTATTCGATTTCGACGCGAAGCACCCCACTGCCGAGTCTTATACGGGGTCCGGCAATGTCCAGGGACTCCGGTATTCTTTTGTCAGGAGGGTATTCGCCTCAGCATCATCCCCGGAAGCGGGACTGGGCTAAATGCAGCAATGGGTCAAGGGACACGAGATACACATCCTTGCCCGCTTGCAAGGCCCGAAGGGCGATGGGGCAGTGCCAGTGATGGGGAGCGGCGATCACCACCGCGTCGATGGCGGGGTCATCCAGCACTTGCCGGAAGTCTGGCACGAGCTTGGGCGTCTTGCGGCTGGCTTCCTTGACCGTATGAGCGGCGCGAGAGAGCACCTTCTCATCGACGTCGCAAAGGCACGCGATTCGGACGTCGGACCGTTCGGTAAGATTTCGCACATGAACGTGGCCTATGCCGTTGAGTCCAATTACCGCCAGTGCAAGTTGTTCGTTCACGGATGTGGATGCTGCTCGCACGACTGCACTGCCAAGGGTCTCGAGAGCAACTCCGCCAGCCAAGACCTTGGCCAGGAATTTTCTTCTGGGTGTGCGTTTCATCGTCTTCACCTCCTTCAATCGTGAACGAAGGGGGCCAGGTGTTACAGTTTCAGTCCACAGGCCGTAAGCAGCGCATGCTGCACCGCCAGGTCGTGCTCGGGTGTGAAAAACTCGACCCACCGATTCTCGCGGATCGCACCGGCCAGATCATCGAGATCCGGCAGGTATCGCTGCGAAGGACCCAAAGGTACCTGATGCACACCTGGCCCAAACTCACCGTGGGGAGCGCTCAGAGCGAGCCGCACCTGTGGCCGGTCGGGGGAGTCGATCTGGATCGACCCTTCCTGGCCGAACACGTAAAAATAGCGGTTGCCATCGCGAGTGTGGCTTTTCACCACCGCCACTGCCGGCTCAAACTCCAACATCGCCAGCACATCGTCTTCTAGCTCATCCTCTGCCGGGTCGCTGTGCCGCAGCACGGAACTGACTCGAGCTGGCTCCCCCAGGAGCCAAATCAAAGCATCGATCATATGGCCGCAGATCTCGAACATTTGCCCGCCGGGATACCGATCGAGCCGACGCCGACCGGCGGCACTCAGCCTGTCGTTCATTTGACAGACAGCCGATCGAATCGGCCCCAGCCAGCCTTCGCGGATAGCCCGGTGGGCCAGGCGGAAGGCCAGATTGTAGCGGTAAACATAGCCCATCTGCAGCACCCGGTTTCGCCGCTGGGCCTCTCTAAAAATTTCCTTCAAGGCCTTGAAGTCCGAACCAGGCGGTTTGTCAATCTTGGTGTGCTTGTCAGCAAGAACCGCCTGGTGGGCATATTCAAGGGCCTCCAAGGGGTCTGTTTCAATACACACCAGCTGGATTCTTTCATCGGCCAGAAGCGAGTCCACCGTGACCCACGGCACTCCAGACCAGCGAGAGTCCGTCTTCGCTTGGGCCAGCAAATCTGTTTTGGACTCTGCCACCCCAAGGAGCTGGTAGCTCTCAGAGCGACGAATCGACCGCAGATGACCAACTGCATGCGGGTGGGCCGTGCCAATAATTCCTGTCCCGATGGGATGTTTCGCGGGAGTCCCTGTACCAGCGGCCACACTGCCGAAAGCCCGAGTGGCCATCATGGCACCTAGGGAAGATGAAAAGAATTTTCGTCTCGCGATCCGTCTCATCACGTTGACCTCCTTGGAGAGTGAACCCAACTCGCTCAGGGAGCGTGCCGGAAAAAATGAACCCAACCGGGCTTAGCATAGACGTTCAGAAGATGGTCCTAAAACCCCCTCAGAATGCTTCCGTGTTCGGTCTCACATCTTGCCTATTTGCTCTAGGATGGGCCAGAAGTCCAGCTGATCGACCGCGTGGCTGCGATAGATTCCCACCGCGTCGGCTCCGTTTGCCTTCGCCTGACGGGCCGCCTCCAGCAGCAGCTCTGGATCCTGCAAACTGCCGACATGGTAACAGGAGAGTTCTGCGATTAGGGGACAGCGACCCTTAATGACTTCTGCCGCCTGTCGGGTGTACCTTGCAACCTCCTTCACGTCTGACGTGGTCCGAAACCACAGGTAAAATTCATCCACCAGTCGCTGATCCACCCAGGCGGGCCAGTCTTGGAAAACCTTGAGGTAGTCTTCCTTCTCGCGAGCAATCAAGGTCGTTGTCAGGACGGCCCCCGGGTTCTCTTGATTTAGGCGGTCACGCAGCTTTCTCAAGGCTAGGGTAACGTAGTCGGCCCTGAATTGCATCCAAGCAGTATCGTCATTTGGAAGTGTGAAGGGACTGCGCCCCTGCTTGTCCTCAAAGGCACGGACCATGGGCGCCTCATAACCGTAGATGTCCACCCCTTTTTCGTCTTGGTTGACGCTGACGAACTCCACCTGCACTCCGACGCCTCCCGACCGCCCCAGCAACCCCAAATAGCGTTCCACTTCATAGGCCCGCACTTCAGGAAGGGCCAGGCTGAGGGAAAGTCTTTGTCCCGGCTTGAGAGTCTCGCTTTGCTCTCGGTCCCGAGCCCAAAATTGAGGGTGTTCCTTGGCAAAATCGCTGAGACTCAACCTGGTTCTGGGATGACTCCAAATAGGGCGGTGCCGGTCCAGCATTTTCTTCACTGGTGTCGAACCAAGGGTTGGGCTGTAATGGACAGACCAAGCGTACCCAATTCTATTTCCACCGTGGGAGTTGAAAGCCAGGTAGGGCTGTACTTCGATCTGTTTCTCACGAGCGGCCTCCACAAGGATTCTCGAGCCGTCCCAAGGAATGAGATGGGTCACTCCGTGTTGGGCGCACTTTTCAACGAAAGCCAACACGTTCTTCCTGTCAGAAGGCTGACTGGGATTGATCAGACCACCCCGATCGCACCAGAGTGGGACCCACCTTTTCTTTTTCCTTGCTACGGCCACGGGTCCCCCTGCGCCTCCCCCACCCTGGGCAGGTTGAGTTTTCCCCGAGGGCCGGACGACAGGAGAAAGAGAGAGCGCTCCGAGAAAACTTCTCCGACTCATCGGGATGGCTCGTTCTTTTTCGTGTGACATGTTTACCGAGCTCCTCCGAATCACGAACGTCAAATGTGGAGTCCTTGCCGGATCACCAGGATTCGGCCCTTCCACATTCGCTAGTTCGACATTCGTCATTCGCGTTGTCAACTGATCTAGGAGCCTGTCTGCTGCAGCGACGACACCCTATGAATAATGTGGGCTGGTCCCCAAAAAGTACACGAGATTTACAAAAAGGCAACCACCTGAAGCGCCAGCCCTGACGGGTATTCTGGAGTTTATGAAAAAACCTCAAAGAGCCGGGAGCAGTCTGACAGTCGGTCTCGGTGAAGTTGGAATGAAGCATAGGCCTCTTCGCGAGAGTGCAAGTAAATGCTAAGGGTAGACGATTTGTTGCGTAGGCGGCCAGCTTCTCTCCCACGCTTCTCATCATGAAACGGTCCCTGTGGGGAGCTTGCGCACACCGGTCGCCACACGACCCCATGTGCAGATTATTGTACACGTCCCATAGGCCGTCCTTAATCATGGAATCGATCAGTTCGCCTTCGCCCAGGCGGTATCCGCCCCGGGCCTTCTCTAAGACCGGGTCCTGCCTTCCGGAGCAGGGATTTTTCAGTTCCCCCAAATATTAACATTATGTCTATTAATTGATACCCTATCAATCCATGCATGACCCGAATTACGAAAGCAGCGCTGTTTTGTTTGTTCTGTGTCAACCTTCTGTGGACTTCCTGCGGCATGGAAGACGGGACCGCCCCGTCCGCTCCGGTCAGACCATAACCGGACCCGGGTGAGCGGGGCCGGGTAAAGGCCCGCCCCTTTCCCCTCAGGCAGGTGCGACCTTTGGAGAGTCCCTTCAAGCGCGCCATGATGCTGACGCACCGGTACCTGCACAGCTTTCAGGTGGACGAGCTGGCCCACATGTTTCGGGTGACCGCCGGACTCCCCTCCTCGGACTGGGCCAAGAAAAGGACTGACCGGCTCACGGACGAACACATGCAGGAGATCCTGGAAACGGAATTGGGGGGGGTGAACGACGTGCTGGCGCAGCTGTACGCCGTTACGGGAAATCCGGACCACCTAGCCCTGGCCAGACGCTTCGACCACCGGAGGATTTTCGAGCCCCTGGCAAACGGCCGGGATGAACTCAGGGGACTGCATGCCAATACGCAGATACCGAAATTCGTCGGGGCGGCTCAGGAATACGAGGTCACGGGCGAACCCTTCTACCGGCACGTCGCCTCCTTCGCCTGGGAAACGATCACCGGCGGGCGCACCTTTGCCACCGGTGGCACCAGTAACTACGAACACTGGCGCACCCCTCCCGGTCAGCTGGCCAGTGAGTTGAGTCCCTGGTCAGCCGAAACCTGCTGTTCGTACAATATGCTGAAGTTGACCCGCCACCTGTTCGGCTGGGATCCCCAGGCAAAGTACGCCGACTACTACGAACGGACGCTGTATAACAGTATTCTGGCCTCGCAGCATTCGGAAAAGCTGTCTCTATCAATTTCCACCCTCCGTTTTACCTGGAAAACCTGCCCGATTCGCACAACTCCAACAAGGAATGGGCTCACGGCTGCATTGCCATCGCCAAAGAACTCGAAGTCCCCATCCTCAGCGGCAACGAGTGGCATGACTTCGTTCGAGCTCGTGATCAGGTCAGAATCCAGACTTTTCTGCACAGCGACCGTGGCTACGAATTCGTGCTTGAAGCGCCCCGCAAGATTGAGGGTTTATCTTTGATGCTTCCTCGGTCAGGCAAAGATCAAACAGTGGAAATCGATAGACGTCCCGTGACCGTCTCGTTAGAGGAAGTGCGAAATAGCTCGTATTGGGTTTACAGTGGAGATTTTGAGGGAACTTATCGCGTGAGCGTCAAGTCCCGGTGACTTTTGTCAACGAAAGGTGTCTCCGATGCAGCGTGTTGCCTACTTACTGCGAATTCGGGAGGGCAAAGAAGAGGAATAGGTGGAGGCCCACCGGCACGTTTGGCCCGAACTCGTTGACCATCTCAGTGGAGTGGGGTTTCGTAACTATTCGATTTTCAAGAGAGACCTCGATCTTTTTGTCTACGTTGAGGGTGGAAGATTTCGAAGACTCACGGCAGAAACTGATCAGCCATCCCATCTACGAAAAATGGGCCCAGAAAATGACCCCCATTATGGAACCTCACCCGGAGCGGAAACCGGAGGAGATGTTCCCGATGCTGGAAGAAGTATTTCACATCGATTAGACGTCTCTTCAATTTCTAGAATTGGCCGCACCAGGATAAGCTCCGTCCTGTCCTTCTTTCCCTACAAGAGCCAGGCTTCTCGATCATGACGATTATCGATTGGATCATCATTCTTGGCCTGAACGGCGTCGTTTTTGGCTACGGCATCGTTCGATCCCGGAAGACAAAAACCAACGTGGACTGGTTTCTGGCCGGACGAAGTCTCCCTTTCTGGGTGGTTGGCGTCTCCATGTTCGCAACCAACGTGGATAGCGGGGACTACGTCTCCATCAACGGAATGACCTATAGCAACGGCATCTCCGTATTTACGGTCTGGTGGCTGGGCATCAATGTAGCCTACGTTATTGCGGCCTTCCTGATTGTTCCTCCGATGTATCGAGCGGGACTGTTCACCAACTCCGAATACCTGGAGGCTCGATTCGGCGCTGCAACCCGGATTATCAGCGCACTGGTGCAAATCCAGTATCGTACTAATATCCTGGCAAATGTCACTATCTCTCTTCATTTGCTGCTGGCCGTGGTGATGGGTCTGTCGTTCGGTTCAGCCTGGCTTGTGGCGAT
Source organism: Acidobacteria bacterium AH-259-G07 (assembly GCA_027717925.1). GTDB lineage: Bacteria > Acidobacteriota > UBA6911 > RPQK01 > JADFOI01 > JALLOL01. The sequence continues at coordinate 8,047 of JALLON010000044.1, forward strand.
CGGTTTTGCCGTGGCGGCCAGTCTCTACTCCGCCTGGGGAGGACTCAGAGTTGTGGCCTGGGCAGACGCCCTGCTCTCCATCACGATGGTGGTCTCCACCTTGATTCTGTGGGCTACGGTCTGGCTAGCGGTTGGGGGTTGGGATGGGGCTGTTGCCCAGCTCACGGTGGAAGGCGGGGAGGAGCTCCCCAAACAGCTACTGCATATTGGAGTCTCGCGGGCAGGGGACCCTCATCCTCTCATTGTGGTCGCAGCCTGGATTATCATCTCCACCGGATACGCAATCGTCAATCATTCTCAGGTCATGAAACTCTTTGGCGCGCGGTCAATCTGGGACCTGAAGATGTCAGTCATCGTGGCCGGGGCAATGACAATGGTCATGATGTACTTTTGCGGCTCACTGGGGATTCTGGGCCGGGCCTTCTGGCCCGAGACATTGAGTCGTCCTGATGAAATATATCCCCTACTGGTACGCGAAATGCTGGGGATCGGGGTCAAGGGACTCGTGGTGGCTGGAGTGCTGGCCGCCGCTATCAGCACTTACCAGGGAATCGGATCGGCGCTCTCGGCCGTCTTCACTCGGGATGTCTATGCCAGGTTTTTAGCTCCCAACAAAGCTGATTCTCACTACTTGATGGTGAGCCGCCTGATGACGCCAGCCATCGTGACGGCTTCCCTGGCCTACATTCCATTCATTCTCCGATTCGAGAATATGACTACCTTTTATGTTCGGGTCACCAGCGTTTTCGTCACCCCCCTTATGACTGTCTACCTGATGGGGGCCTTCACCCGTGCTCATCGCGAGAGCGCGATACCCGGTCTGGTGGTGGGTGGAGCTTATGGCCTGGTTGCCCTTATAGGCGGCACCCACGACTCACTCCCGGACTGGTTTGTCAACACTTGGACGAGCTACCTCTGGAGTCCGCTTTTCACGGCGATTGCGATGCTTCTGGTCTCGCGCTTTTTGAAGGACAGGCTCGTCCGGGATGAAGCTGCCAGGGAAGCAACGGGCTGGCAGCAACGGTCTACGGCAAGTATGGCCCAGGTAGTATCGTCACCGTTTGCGCAAGAGGGCGTGCCCGGCTGGGCCAGTCCGATCCTGTGGGCCGGGATCCTGATTGCAGTCGCTTCGGCACTGGTCTTTTATTTTTTCTGGTAGAGGCTTGCTGGACGATGTGTGGGGACGGACTGTTTCTTCCTTAACTGGACTGCAGCCCCAATAGCCGCTCCAACTCCAGTCGACCGGCAGCGCGACGTCGAGATCAATCAAATCCTGGTGCTTGAAGAAGGTTCATCGGTGCGCTAATCCCGGGAAGGCCGGCGCGTTCCGCTCAGCCTGAAAGCGTAGGATCCCGAACCCACTTCAAAAGTGACGTACTCACCCATTCGAACGGCGCCCGATATTCCACCAACGCCGGCATGGTACCGACCCTCTCTCCAGACCGTGTGCCCACTCTCCTGTATGACCACGTTCACCAAGCCCAACGTCGGGACACCGACCTCTGCTCGACTGTTCACGGGAAGTGCTACCTCCATCTCAAAGTCTTGATCCCCCCGTTTCCAGTCCACCGATACCGGGCCACGGACGGTGGCGACTGAAGCTTTGACATCGGTGAGGTCGCCGACGATCTGGGGTCGGATCGTAATGCGACTGTAGCCTGGAGTGGCGGGGCTGATACCGGCCAGGTCTTTGTAGAAGAACTTCTCCGAGCTGCCGATCATTTTCATGTTCAAGCTGCTCTCCGGATCGCCCTCCCAGGTCTCCCAGAGGGTCGTCGCTCCCCTGGAAACCTGATACCCCCAGCTGGGGAAGGTGGTCTGGGTGGCGATCCGGTACATGACCTCCGCGGCGCCATGTTCGGGAAGCGCCTGTTCCAGAGCGTTGGTACCGACGATGCCCGTGGAGAGGTGGCCTTCGTGACGGGTCACTATGTCCTCAACCAGGCTCTCGACCACAGCCTTCTTCCGCTCTTCTGGAACCATTCCGAGATAGAGGGGCAGTGCGTTCGAGGTCTGGCTGCCGGTACCGTACTGATTCGTCTCGCTGTTGAGAAACTTACGGTTGAACGCGTCTTTGATCTTTTCGGCCAGTGCGGAGTAACGCTTGGCATCGTCGTTTTTTCCAAGGGATGCTGCCACCCTCGACAGAATCCAGGTGTCGTAATAGTAGTAAGCCGTCGAAGTGAGTGCCGGGGGCGTATGTTTCGGAAGGTGACTGCTGGTGCCATCCGGCTGCGGCTCCCATGTGGTCCCCGAGGCCCTCACGGATAATGTGACCGCTCGCCTGGAGGCCGAAGTAACCGACCAGTTTTTTTATGCCTTCATAATGGTCCGCCAGAACCCGCTGGTCGCCGTAATGCCAGTGGAGGTACCAAACCAACAGGGGGTAGGTACTTGCCCACACGGGCATGAGGCGATAGGGATCATGGCTGCCGCGCCAGTGGATTGGACTTATGTACGGGACTTCCCCGTTTGGCTTTTGTGAATCCCGGATGTCATCCAGCCATTTCGTCCAGAAGCGAGCCGTGTCATAGTTGTAGATGATGTCCTCGGCCACCATTCCCGGATCACCCAGCCACGCCACCCGTTCGCTGCGGTCGGCGGCGTCTTGCGGCATGCTCTGAAAACTGCTTTCAAACGTCCGGCAGACGTTTTCGTGAATCCGGTTGATGGAGAGGGTTGGAAGAGACAAACGTACCGTTAGTCTCGACCGCGGAGCGCACGAAACGGCCCTCCAGATTTTCCAACTGAGGGACCCCGGGAAACCCGGTCAGCTCGACGTAACGAAAGCCATGAAGCGTGAACCTGGGCTCCCACAGCTCCATACCCTCCCCTTTTAATATGTAGGTGTCTGTCTGTCGCGCGACATGCCGGGGATGGAGGTTGCTACGGGCATCCAGTGTGTGGTCCTCGTGAATCCGGGTGCCGTACCTCAACCTCACTTTTGTTCCTCTGCGACCACGAACACGGAGCCTGGCCCAGCCCGTGAAGTTTTCTCCCATGTCGAAGACGTACACGTTTTCTTCCGGCTTCAATATCCGCACCGGTTCAATAGATTTGATTACTCGGCTTGGCGGCAGCATCTGCGCCTTCAACTCTCCGCCGGGCGGCTCCACCCACTTGGCCTGTTCCCAGTCGGAATCATCGTAGTCGGGACCCGTCCAGCCACTCTTTTCCAGACCAGCATCATAGGTTTCCCCGTGGCTATAGTCGTTATAGGTGATGGGACCCGCCGTGGCCTTCCAGCTTTCATCGGTCTTGATACTCGAACGGCTGCCGTCGGCCAGGTCAAGGTTCATCTGCAGGATCACACGAGGTCTATCGCCATAGGGCTGGCGATGACTTGGAGGGGGAGGGATATCGGCCTCCGCACTATACCAGCCGTGGCCCAACATGACCCCAATAGCGTTTCGACCTTTTCTGACCTGACTGGTCACGTCATGAGTGACGTACAGAACGCGGGACCCAAGCGGATATGGCTGGTCGTTGTTGTAGTAGGTCGTGGCGGGATCCAGGACATGATCCCCTACTTTTGCTCCATTGAGATAAAGTTCGTAGTATCCCAACCCGGATACATAGACGGTCGCTCTTTTGACCTCTTTCTCCAAGTCAAATTCCTTGCGCAGTAAGGGTGAGGAGATCCCTTTCTCGGCGCCGATCCAATCCCCCTGCCAGTCACTCTTCCGGAGAAGTCCCATGGTAAAGGTGGCCGGTAGACTATAGGCACTGGGTCTTTGTTCCCGCATCTCTCTTAAGGTGCGGCCATCAACGTAAGGTGCTGCGGCCAGTCTTCCGTCGTTGCCCGGTCGATTCCAACAGCACACTTTCCACCAGCACTGCTGACCGCTTGACAAGGCCTGACCCTGGTAGGGCACGTTCACGGACTCACTGGAGACCACCTTCCCGCTATCCCACAGATCACCGATATTCTGCTTGAGTTTTTCTTCGCTACTGGCGACCAGGACTTGATAGGCGGCCTGCATCTGGTCTCGCCGGCTCGATTCCAGTATCCAACTGAACCTGGGCTTGACCGCGCCAACGCCCAAAGGATCGACGACGTATTCACACTTGAGCCGCATCGGCCTGACCCCGAGACGGCTGTAGACCGGCTGATAAGGATCGTCCGGACGCCTGGCAGGATCGACATACTGGGCCAGGTCACGCAGGGCAATGACAGTAAATCCCTCCTCATGGAGGTACTTCATATACTTTTCGAAAACGGCGGGTTCAGTACTGCAATGTGGGTACACATCTGGCACCCCGTGAAACGTCAACACGGCTATTTTCCCGGCTCGAGCCTGCTCGACAGCCGAAACAAAATCCGCGAAGTCCCAGTTTGGACCCGAGGCGCCGGTGGTCGGGATCAACAGCGGATGATCCTCCGTCGGGTCGTAAGTGGGTCCCAAATCTCCTTTGTCTGAGTGGGGAAACTCGGGGCCGACCCCTCGGCGGGAAAAAACGTAGCCCTTTTCCGTCAGAACTTGCAGAACGTCCGGACTGGTATGACTGCCGGGATATGCGAACGTCGTGGGCGCAGGAATCCCATACTCCTCACAGGCCCGCTCAATCTGTTCCAGCTCAGCAACGATCTGCTCCTTTGAGAGCAAGATGAGGTTGGGGTGGGTTCCCGTGTGGTTTCCGATTTCAAAACCATCCTCGTGCAGGGTCTTGATATCTTTCCATGTCAAACGGCGCACTCGAGACAGTCCTCCCGTGACGAAAAACGTCGCTCCAAAACCGTAGCGTTTTAGAATCGGTGTCACAGTGGTAAGATCTGACTGGTTCCCGTCATCGAACGTCAAGACCACCAGCTTGTCGGGAATGGGCAGTCGCACCTCGCCCTTGGGGCGAGCACCAGCGGAACAAAGCACAGCTATGGCGAGAA
>JALLON010000440.1 GCA_027717925.1 Acidobacteria bacterium AH-259-G07
CCCGAAGAGCTTCCTCCTTCTTCCCGGAACGCAAAAGCGCAAAGGCGAGATTCAATCGAGGCTTTGGGTAATCGGGCTTCATCTCCACAGCTTTGCCGTAGGAGACAATGGCTTCCTGCACTCTTCCCAGGTTCGCCAGGGCGATACCCTGTGAGTTCCGGATCAGGGCATCATCCAGGCCCAGGCCAATAGCGCGATTGAGCACCTTCAGGCCCTCTTCGAATTTTTGGCTTTCCACCAGCGCGATCCCCAGAAATTTAGTGGCCTGTTTATCATCGGGTCTGTCTTCAAGGATCTGCCGGTAAATCTGGATCGCGTGGACGAAATCTCGAGTTCGGGTGTAAAGTGCGGCCAGCAGCCGCTGGGCAGCAATCTGAGTGGGATGATTTTGGATCACTTTTTGAAGAAGTCCAATAGCCTGGCGGACACGTCCCAGCATGCTGAGCGCCCGTGCGCTGTTAAGCTCGATGGAGGTAAATTCAGGACTCAGTCTCCTGGCAGTTTCAAAGGCGCGCAGTGCCCTTTCCGGGCTTTGCAGCTTCAAATAATTCCTTCCAATTGAATAGTGAACGATGAACAGCTCCGGATTTTGCTTTGCCACTCCTTCCAGAATTGAATTAGAGTCTTTGAGTCTACCCGCTTCTGAGGCCTGGAGGCCCTTCAGGATTCGGTTATAGATGTGAACCTTATCCTTGGGATCAGGCAGCTCCTGGTCGCTTCGGATTGGAACTGGACGATCGACCCTGATGTAGCCCAGGGCGCTCAGCCGTTCCACTTGCTCGGAAACGGCAGCCGTCCCAGGCGATTCAGAAGAGCTATTCCAGATATGCTCGAGCGCCTGCAGTTTGCCTCTCAGCTGATGAGCCAGGGACTGGTTTGAGGGGTAGAGATTTTCCTGCTCGTGCGGGTCTTTGACAAGATTGTAAAGCTCCGGTCGAGGAGCATCAATGAACTTGTAAATCCCTTGGCGGTACACGCGCAGTGCGCTCCACCCAAAGGTCGTTTGGGGGTAGAGCGTCTCAGCATAGACGAACCCATCCTGACTTCTTTTTCCCAGGATCACCGACAAAAGGCCTCTCCCTTCTATCCTCCATTGTGACTCAGAGGGAATCCGAAGCACTTGGAGTATGGTTGGCACGATATCCACCGTTTGAGCCATAGCATTTACTTTTTTTCCTTTGACCTGATAAGCGTCCGGCAGCTTTAAAATGAGAGGGATTCGAAGAGCAGCTTCGTAAAGAAAAAAACCATGCTCGTCTTCTCCGTGTTCTCCAAGCGACTCTCCATGATCGCTGGTGGCAATAATCAGCGAGTCATCGTAGCGCCCGACCGCCCGCAAAGCTGCTAGCAGCCTGGCGATTTGGCTGTCTGTGTAAGCCACCTCTCCAGCGTACGGATTTGACCTGTACCGTTTGTTGAAAGGCGGTGGAGGGTCGTAATCGTGATGAGGATCAAACAGGTGCACCCAAAGGAAAAAAGGGTTTCTCGCTCCATCAAGCCAGGGAAGAACCTGGTTGATCGTTTCTTCCGCCCGCCGCTGCACGTTCCCGGGATTGGTTTCTTCGAAATCTTGTAGATCGAACTCATCATAATAAGAGTCGAAACCTTCATCCAAACCCCAGCTTTCATCCAGAACGAAGGCGCTTACGAAAGCGGCAGTGTGATAACCCCGCTTCTGGAGAATGGTGGCCAGAGACACCGTCCCCTGGCGGATGCTGCCCGAGGTGAAGTCCCTCAACCCGTGGCTTGCAGGGTACGTGCCGGTTAATATAGAGGCGTGGGAGGGGGGGGTGAGCGGGACCTGACAGTAAGCCGTTTCAAAGAGCACTCCGTCGGCAGCCAGAGAGTCAAGGGAAGGCGTTTCGACTTCTTGGCTGCCGTAGCAGCTCAGATAATCTGCTCGAAGCGTATCGATCGTGATCAAAATAACATTAAAAGGCTGGAGTGTGGTGGCAGATGGACTCTGAGAGGCTAGACTACCCGTGCCAGGAATCCCGCCGGCCAGAAACCAGAGCATCATTCCTGCGAGAGGCAGTGTGCCCAAGCGTAAAAACTTCATCCTGCTA